>SLPP01000303.1 GCA_007131945.1 Paracoccaceae bacterium
CCGCACCGGCCTGGCGGCGCGCCGCCTTCTGGCGCGGCCAGCGCGTCTGGCTCGCCTCGGCCGCGATCCTGGCCGCGGTCCTCGCCTTCGATCCGGCGCAGGCCGGCGCCTCGGTCCGGTTCGTGCTGGCGGCGCTCGTTGGGATCGCGCCCTTCCTGGCCCTGTCGGTCCTGATGGCCGGCTGGGCGGGCGCGACCGGTGCCGACGGGCTGATCGCGCGCGCCTTCACCGGCGCCCCGGCGGCGATGATCGCGATGGGGGCGCTCGCCGGGGCGCTTTCGCCCTTCTGCTCCTGCGGTGTGATCCCGCTCATCGCGGCGCTGCTGGCGATCGGCGTGCCGCTCGCCCCGGTCATGGCCTTCTGGCTCGCCTCGCCGCTGATGGACCCGTCGATGTTCGTCCTGACCGCCGGCGTGCTGGGCGTGGAATTCGCGCTGGCCAAGACCCTGGCCGCCATCGCGCTGGGGGTTACCGGCGGCTGGGTCGTGCATCTGGCGATGGGGGCGGGGGCGCTGGCCGATCCGCTGCGGCCGGGGATCGGCGACGGCGGCTGCGGCGGCGCCCGCATCCGCGCGCCGCGCCCGGTCCGCTGGCGGTTCTGGCTTGAGCCCGCGCGCGTGCAGAAGTTCCGCACCGAGGCGGCGTCGATCGCGCTCTTCCTCGCCAGGTGGCTGACGCTGGCCTTCCTGCTGGAGAGCCTGATGCTGGCCTGGGTGCCGGCCGAGATGGTGACGGCGACGCTGGGCGGCACCGGGCTTGCACCGATTGCCACCGCGACGCTCGTCGGCGTGCCGGCCTATCTCAACGGCTATGCCGCGCTGCCGCTCATCGGCGGGCTGATCGGGCAGGGGATGGCCCCGGGGGCCGGCATGGCCTTCCTGATCGCCGGCGGCGTCACCTCGATCCCCGCCGCGATCGCCGTCTGGGCGCTGGTCCGCCCGCCGGTCTTCGCGCTCTACCTCGCGCTGTCGCTGGCCGGGGCCTTCGCGGCGGGGCTGGCCTTCCAGTTCTGGACGCTGCTCTGACGCTTCCGGGGTACACATCTTGAGGTTGTGCACCCCCAAGTCTTGCGCCGCGCCCGCGTCGGTGGTCTACTGCTGGACCAATCCAGAACAGACGACTCGAGCAGCACCCATGTCCTCAGTGCAACCCATGCCCGACCTCCTCGCCGGCGCGACCGACAGCTACGACGCCCATTCCATCGAGGTGCTCGAAGGGCTGGAACCGGTGCGCAAGCGGCCGGGCATGTATATCGGCGGCACCGACGAGCGCGCGCTGCACCACCTCGTGGCCGAGATCCTCGACAACGCGATGGACGAGGCGGTGGCCGGGCACGCCAGCCGGATCGAGGTCGAGCTGCACGAGGACCATTCGGTGACGATCCGCGACAACGGCCGCGGCATCCCGGTCGATCCGCACCCGAAATTCCCGAAGAAATCCGCGCTCGAGGTGATCCTCTGCACCCTGCACGCGGGCGGCAAGTTCTCGGGCAAGGCCTACCAGACCTCGGGCGGGCTGCACGGGGTCGGCGCCTCGGTGGTCAACGCGCTTTCCGATCACATGCGGGTCGAGGTGGCGCGCAACCGCGAGCTTCACGTGCAGGAATTCTCGCGCGGCAAGCCCCTGGGACCGGTCTCGAGGGTCGGTCCCGCGCCGAACCGCCGGGGCACCACCGTGACCTTCCATGCCGACGAGGAGATCTTCGGCCACCACCGTTTCAAGCCGCACCGGCTCTTTCGCATGGCGCGGTCGAAGGCCTATCTCTTCTCGGGTGTCGAGATCCGCTGGAAATCGGCCCTGCCCGATGGCGACACGCCGGCCGACGCGACCTTCCACTTTCCCGGCGGGCTGGCCGACTACCTGAAGGAGCAGCTGGGCGACGACCGGACCTATGCCGAGAAGCCGTTCGCGGGCCGCGTCGGCTTTCAGGAGAAGTTCGGCGTTCCGGGCCAGGTCGAATGGGCGATCAACTGGACGCCGGCGCGCGACGGCTTCGTGCAGTCCTATTGCAACACCGTGCCGACGCCCGAGGGCGGCACGCACGAGGCGGGCTTCTGGGCGGCGATCCTGAAGGGCATCCGCGCGCATGGCGAACGGGCCAGCAACCGCAAGGCCGCGCAGATCACGCGCGAGGATCTCGGGGCAGGGGGCTGCGCGCTGGTCTCCTGCTTCATCCGCGAGCCCGAATTCGTCGGCCAGACCAAGGATCGCCTCGCCACCGCCGAGGCCGCGCGGCTAATCGAAGGGGCGGTGCGCGACCATTTCGACAACTGGCTGGCGGCCGACCCGAAATCGGCGGGCGCGATCCTCGACTATCTCGTGCTGCGCGCCGAGGAACGCCTGCGCCGGCGGGCGGAGAAGGAGACGCAGCGCAAGTCGGCGACCAAGAAGCTGCGGCTGCCCGGCAAGCTGGTGGACTGTTCGGCCACGGGGCGCGAGGGGACCGAGCTTTTCATCGTCGAGGGCGATTCGGCCGGCGGTTCGGCGAAGATGGCGCGCGACCGGCAAACGCAGGCGCTGCTGCCGCTCAGGGGCAAGATCCTGAACGTGCTCGGTGCGGCTTCGGGCAAGATGGGGCAGAACGCCGAGATCGGCGACCTCTGCCAGGCGCTCGGTACCGGCATGGGCACGAAGTTCCGCCTCGACGATCTGCGCTACGAGAAGATCATCATCATGACCGACGCGGACGTGGACGGCGCGCATATCGCCGCGCTCCTGATGACCTTCTTCTTCACCCAGATGCGCCCGCTGATCGATCACGGCCATCTCTACCTCGCCTGCCCGCCGCTTTTCCGCCTCACCCAGGGGGCGCGGCGCGTCTACGCGCTGGATGAGGCGGAAAAGGAAGAATGGCTCGCAAGGGGTCTGGGGGGAAAGGGAAAAGTCGAGGTGAGCAGGTTCAAGGGGCTGGGCGAGATGGACGCCAAGGACCTGAAGGAAACGACGATGAACCCGGCCACCCGCAAGCTCATCCGCGTCGCCATCGACGAGGACGAGCCCGGCGAGACCGGCGACCTGGTCGAGCGCCTGATGGGCAAGCGGCCCGAACTGCGCTTCCAGTACATCCAGGAGAACGCCCGCTTCGTCGAGGATGTGGATGTCTGACGGCCCGGCCGGGCGTTTTCGGCAGAGCCTCGAACGGCAGTAAAGATCCGGTTAACAAGATTTCCAATGTTGTTTTTTATCAGTAGCTTGCCTTCTGGTCCGCGCGTGGACCCTTGGCCGGATCACCGACAAGTTGGTCTCGTCCCGGTCGCCTGATACCGGGATCAGCCGGTCGCCTCGGGACCGTCGTATTCGAAGACCGCGATCGAGATGTCGTCGGGGAAATCCTCGACGCCCGACCAGCGCGAGAGGTGGTCGAGAACCCCCTCCAGCAGGTCGGCGCCGCGGAGATCGGCCAGATGCGCGAGGATCTCGCTCAGCCCCTCGTGGCCCAGTTCCACGCCCTGCCGGTCGGGGCATTCGGTTATCCCGTCCGACAGCAGGATCAGCCGCTCGCCCGCCCGCAGCCGGGTCTCGAAGCCCGCATAGCCGGCGCCATCGAGCAGCCCGACCGGCAGCCCGCCCTTGCCGAGAAAGCTGAGCCCGCCATCGACATGCTGCACCACCGGGTGCGGATGCCCCGCCTGCACCATCCGCACGCGACCCGTGCGCTGGTCGATCTCGGCATAGGCGAGGGTGAGGTAACGCTCGGTCTCGATCTCGGAGAGGACGAGCGCGTTCATCGCCGCGGCGATCGCCGCCGGGCAGCGCCCGACCGGGCCCCGCGGTCCGGGTTCGATGGCGATGTTGTGCTCGGCCGAGGCGCCGGAGAGAAGCCCCGCCACCCGCGCCGTCATCAGCGCCGAGGCGACGCCATGGCCCGAAACGTCGAAGGAATAGAGCCCGAGCAGATCGCCGTTGATCGCGAAACAACCGACCATGTCGCCGCCGACATGGCCGCTGGGGCGCAGGAGCATGCTGGCGAGCCCGCGATCGAACCGGCGCTGCCGCTCGCGCAGCAGCGAGAGCTGCAGCGCCCGCGCCTCGGTCAGGTCGCGGTCGAGCGAGTCGTAGAGCGTGCGCAGCTGCACCAGCGTGTCGGTGAGAAGCTGGTTGTTCGCGCGCAGCTCGCGCTCCATCGCCAGCACCCGCTCGCCGGCGCTGATCCGCGCGCGCAACTCGCCGGTATCGACCGGCTTCGACAGGAAATCGTCGGCGCCGACCTCCAGCCCCTCGGCCACCGCCGCCTTGTCGGATTTCGAGGTCAGCAGGATGAAGTAGATGTAGCGCTCGGCCTCGATCCGGCGCAGGGCGCGGCAGAAATCGATGCCGTTCATCCCCGGCATCATCCAGTCCGACAGCACGAGGTCGATCTCGTGGCTCCGGCAGAGCGCCAGCGCCTCCTCGCCCGACGAGGCCTGGAGCACGTTGAGGCCCCAGCCCCGGATGCCGGTCACGATCAGGTGACGCTGGGCGCGCGAATCGTCGACCACAAGCACGTTGCGGATGGCTCTGGCCGAGCTCTCGAAATCCGCCGGTTCGATCTTGGATAGCGGCGCGGTCACCGGACTCACCTGTTCTGTCCCTCACGTTTTGTCTGTGGATGTGGCGTTAACAACTGCTGAACCTGAAAATTGTATTTGCTTTCATTGTTCTGGTTTTTTTCGCTCGGGGGTTGTATCGTTCCCCGTCGCCAGGTTTCGGAGGGCCGCGATGATCAACTGGTCGCATGTGGACGATCTGAAGGCCGAGATGGCCGAGGCATTCGACGAGGTCGTCGACATGTTCCTCGAGGAATCCGGCGAGGTCATCGCCCGGCTGGAGGCCTCGCCCGAACCCGCGCGTTACCAGTCCGATCTGCATTTCCTGAAGGGTGCGGCGCTGAACCTGGGGTTCGAGCGCTTTGCCGAGCTTTGTGCCGAGGGCGAGGCGACGGCGGCGGCCGGACGGCCCGAGGGCGTGGCGATCCGAGACATCATCGACACTTACCGCGATTCGGTGCTCGAGCTGAAAAAGGGGCTGGCGACGCGCGCGGCCTGACCCCGCCGGCTCAGACGAGGAAACCGGCAAGCGTCTCGTCGAGCGTGATGTCGCGGTAGGTGAAGCCCGACGCATCCATTCGCGCGAATAGGCGGGCGAAGTTCGCCGCCTCCGAGGTCTCGATCCCGATCAGCACGGTACCGAAGTTGCGCGCCGACTTCTTCAGGTATTCGAAGCGGGCGATGTCGTCGTCGGGGCCGAGGATCTCGAGGAAATCGCGCAGCGCGCCCGGGCGCTGCGGCAACCGCAGGATGAAATACTTCTTCATGCCCGAGTAGCGCATCGCGCGTTCCTTGACCTCGGGAAGTCGTTCAAAGTCGAAGTTTCCACCCGAAGTGACGCAGACGACGCATCTACCGCGAATCACCTCGGCCAGATCGGGCAGCGCATCGACGGCGAGCGCGCCGGCCGGTTCGAGCACGATACCCTCGACGTTGAGCATCTCGAGCATGGTCACGCAGATCCGGTCCTCGGGCGCGCCGATCAGCTCGCCCGGGTCGATATCGGCGAGATGCGCGAAGGTCTGCGTGCCGATGCGGGCGACCGCCGCGCCGTCGACGAAGCTGTCGACGGCGGGCAGCGTGACCGGCGCGCCCGCCGCCAGCGCCGCGGCGAGGCTCGCGCCGCCTGCCGGCTCGACATAGCGCAAGGCGGCGGGGTCGGGCTGCGTGCGCAGGAAACGCCGGACGCCCGAGGCGAGCCCGCCGCCGCCAACCGGCAGCACCACCATGTCGGGCATCCGGCCGAGCTGCTCGAGGATCTCGACACCGACGCTTGCCTGTCCCTCGATCACGTCGGCATCGTCGAAGGGCGACAGGAAATGCCCGCCGGTCTCGGCGCAGTAGTCCTGCGCGGCGGCGAGCGCGCGGTCGAAATAGTCGCCGGTCAGCCGGATCTCGACCGCGTCGCCGCCGAAGGTCCGGGTCTTGAGGATCTTCTGCTGCGGGGTGGTGACGGGCATGAAGATCACGCCATGCACGCCGAAATGCCGGCAGGCATAGGCGACGCCCTGGGCGTGGTTGCCGGCGCTGGCGCAGACGAAGATGCGCTGTGCGGGGCGCGCGGCGAGGACCTTGCGCATCGCGGTGTAGGCGCCGCGCAGCTTGTACGAGCGCACCGGCGTAAGGTCCTCGCGCTTGAGCCAGATCTCGGCGCCGTAGCGCTGGCTGAGATGGTCGTTGCGCTGCAGGGGCGTCGGCTCGAAGAGCGTGCGCAGGGCGTCGGTCGCGTGGCGGGCGGCGGAGGCGAAATCGTTCATGCGCCCATCTAGGCGCGAATTCGGCGCGGGGAAACCGCTTTCTCGGCGATTTCAGCCGGGCTTGCGCAGGTAGACGTAATAGGCGCCGCTGCCGCCGTGCCGGTGATGCGCCTCGCGCACTTCGAGGACGACCGGGGCGAGCGGGCCGGCGCGCAGCCAGCGCGGCACCTCGACCTTCAGCGCGCCGGGGCGGCGGGGGATGGGGCCGAGGTCGTCGGCCGGGCGGGTGCGCCCCTTGCCGGTGATGACCAGCACCAGGCGCAAGCCGCGGGCTCGCGCCGATCGCACGAAGCCGGCCAGCGCCGGCTGCGCCTCGGCCAGCGTCATCCCGTGCAGGTCGATCCGCGCCTCGGGTTCGAGCTTGCCGCGTATCATCCGCGCATGCTGGCGCCGGTCCATCCGCACCGGTGCCCCGGCAAGCTCGGCGCCGACCGGCGGGACCAGATCCAGCGACAGGCGCGGCATCGCTGGCGTGGGCGCGGGAAACGCGGTCGAGGCGCGCACACCATCCGCAATCGGCGCGCGCGGCGGCGGCGCGCCGGGATCGGCGACGGGGCCGCGTTGGTCCGTGACGAAGGGGTTGGGGGCGGGTTGCAGGCGGCGGGTGGAGCGGGCGACGCGCTGCCAGATCTCGCGGTCCTCGTCGCTCAGCCGGCGCGGCATCGCAGCCCCCTTCGCGGATCCCGCGGCCCGGGTCGGACGTGGCTCAGCCGCCGGTGGCGACAAGCTTCCAGTTCGGGTTGTCCGACCCCATCACGCGGGCGAAGGTCCAGATGTCGCGCTGCTGCTTGATCGTCTTCGGATCACCCTCGACGATCTCGCCCTCCTTGTTGCGCACGACCGAGGTCAGCTCGCCGACGAAACGGACGGTGATCTCGGCCTCGCCGCTGTCGGTATCGAACGTGGCGTCGGACAGCTCCACCTCGCGCACGCCGACGAAACTGGCCTCGACCTTCAGCCCCTCGCGCTCGCGCAGCTGCACCACCTCGTCGAAGCTCTCGAAGACGTCGCGCGACAGGAACGGCACCAGTTCGTCCATGTTGCCCTGCTCGAAACCCATCAGGATCATCTCGTAGGCGCCCCGCGCGCCCTGCAGGAACTCGGTGACGTTGAAGTCGGGTTCGATCCGCTTCATCTCCGTCAGCGCCTTGGCCTGGGGCGACCCCGCGGGAACGTGATCGGTGATGTCGTCGTCCGCCCCGCCCTCGATGACATCGAAGCTGCGCCGGTTCTGCGGCTTCGCGCCCGGCAGTGCCTCGGGCGGCCGCTCGTAGCCTTCGCGCGTGCCCAGGACACTCCGCAGCCGGAGGATCAGGAAAACGGCTATTCCGGCCAGAACGAGCAGTTGAATCACGGCAGAGTCCATTGTGTCCTCGAAGGGGTCGCAGCGAGTTGCACGCGTTGCTGTGCTATGTAAGGTGCCGGGGGCCCCGAGTCCACCACAAGCGCCCGGGAGGAGCGCCCAGATGCCGCTGGTGCTGATCTTTCTGATCCTGCCGCTCGTCGAGATCGCGCTCTTCATCGTGATCGGCGGGCGGATCGGGCTTTGGCCGACGCTGGCGCTGATCGTGCTCGGCGGGCTTGTCGGCGTGCTGATCCTGCGTTCGCACCAGGCGCGGGCGGCGCAGGTCATGGAACGGGGGTTGAGCGGCATCTCGCCGGGGACGTTCCTCGCGCAGGGAGCGTTTCACGTTCTCGCCGGCCTGCTCCTGATCCTGCCCGGCTTCCTGACCGATGCGGTCGGTCTGGTGCTGCTGGTCCCGCCGGTGCAGCATGCGATCCTGCGCTGGCTGCGCGCGCGCGTCGAGATGCGCGAGGTGCATCTGCGCACCCGGCGCGAGGCCGGCGAGATCATCGAGGGCGAGTACGAGGCGCATGACGCGCCGCAGCCCGGGCGGCGGCCCGAACGGCCGCCCGAAAGGCGGCCGGAGCGGCAGATCGACGATCACCGCGACCATTGAGGCGCCCGGCCTGACCTGCTAGAGACACGCCGACGCGACATATTGGCAGGAGAGCTACATGGCCGAGAATGGCAAGGCAGATGGCAAGGGCACCGCGGCACAACCTGGCGCGCAAGCCGGTGCGCAGGCCGGCGCCCAGCCGCAGGTGAAGGTTCAGGTGCTCGCGCAATACATCCGCGACCTGTCCTTCGAGAATGCCGTGGCCCAGGGCAACATGACCCTGCCGCAGGGCCAGCCCGATATCCAGGTTCAGGTCAGCCTCGACGCCCGAAAGCGCGATGTCGAGCACCAGTTCGAGGTGATCAGCAAGTATCGCATCGAGTCGAAGACGAAGGACGAGGGCAAAACGCTGTTCCTGGTCGAGCTGGAATATGCCGGCGTGTTCCATATCGAGGGTGTCCCGCAGGAGCAGTTGCATCCCTTCCTGCTGATCGAGTGCCCGCGCATCCTGTTCCCCTTCGCCCGCCGGATCATCAGCGACATCACCCGCGACGGCGGCTTCCCGGCGCTGAACCTCGACCTGATCGACTTCATGGCGCTCTACCGGCAGGAACTGATGCGCCAGAGCCAGAAGGCGCAGGCCGCCGAAGGCGCCGCGGGCGGGACCGGCGCGCCCGTCGCCTGATCGCACGACACGTCCGGAACGGGGCCGCTGCGGCGGCCCTTTTCGTTTGCCGAGGCCGGATCGCGGTCGCGACTTGTTAACACTCTTGCGCGAGGCTGGCGGCTGCCAACCCGTTCGACAAGGGGTCTGAAGCCGTGACCATCCTCTCCGAAGGCGACTATTCCGAGCCGTTTCCCCTGCTGTCGCGCGACCAGATGCGGCTTGACCGGCAGGCACGCGTGGGCATCCTGCGCAACCCGAAGGAGCCCCCGCGTCTGCCGCCGCGCAAGGCGGCGCTGACAGGGAAGTGGCTGGACCTGCGCAGCCGGCGCCGTCTGCGCCGGCAGGGGCCGGAGCCGGTGAGCTTCGCCGCCGTTGCGGAGGCCGTTCCGGATACGCCCGTGAGCCGTTCCGACGCGGGGCGGATGTCGCGCATCGACGTCGCCCGGCTGATGGCCGAGGTCGAGCTTCGCGAAGCCGCGCGA
The DNA here is from genome assembly GCA_007131945.1 of Paracoccaceae bacterium. Taxonomy (GTDB): domain Bacteria; phylum Pseudomonadota; class Alphaproteobacteria; order Rhodobacterales; family Rhodobacteraceae; genus Pararhodobacter. The sequence goes on from SLPP01000303.1 coordinate 9,334, forward strand.
CCGGCGCGCAAACCCTTCGCGCAGGGCTATCGCGGCGGTGCGGAAAGCCAGGCCGCGCAGAGCGAGGAGGTCGCCGAGCGGCTGCGCGAGAACCTGCGCGAACTGGCCGTGGAAGCCGAGCGCGCCGCGGCCGAGGAAGCGCCGAGCGATGCCCCGGAAGACGCGGTCGAGATCGCTGAGGCGGAGCATGATGCCTTGGCGATGCAGCTGCCCGCGGTGCCGTCCGACAACCGGTCCGCCCTCCGTCGCGCGCTGCCGTTGATCGCCGGCATCCTGGCCGGGCTTGCCGCGGCGGGTCTGCTGGCACATGCCGCGACCTGGCTCCTGGCGCTTCCCGGCTGATCGACGCGTGGCGCGGGTTTACCGCGCGGCGCGGGCGCGTTATCGAGGCGGCACTGGCAACGAAGGCCCTGGCCCGCATCGATGAAACAGCCCCGCGCGTGGCAGCGCATGCTTTCCGGCCGCCGGCTGGACCTTCTGGACCCCACGCCCGTCGATATCGAGCTCGAGGACATCGCGCATGGCCTTGCCTTCGTGGCGCGCTGGAACGGTCAGACGCGGGGCGACTTTCCCTATTCGGTGGCCGAGCATTCGCTTCTGGTCGAGGTGCTTGCCGGCCGGCTTGCGCCGCGGACCGAGCCGCGCTGGCGGCTGGCGGCGCTCCTGCACGACGCACCGGAATACGTCATCGGCGACATGATCTCGCCGGTGAAGGCGGCGGTGGGGCCGGGCTATGGCGCGCTCGATGCGCGGCTTTCGGCGGCGGTGCACCTGCGCTTCGGTCTTCCCGCGGAGCTGCCGCCGAGGGTGAAGGCACTGATCAAGCGCGCCGACCGGATCTCGGCCTGGCTCGAGGCGGTACAGATCGCCGGGTTCAGCGCGGCCGAGGCTGATCGCTTCTTCGGCAAGCCGCCGGCGGCCACGGTCGAGGGCATGGCCATCGCGCCGCGCCCGCCGGTCGAGGTGCGGGCGGAATTCATCGCCCGTCACCGCGCGCTCGAGGCGGCGATGGGGCTGCGCTGAGCCGTCGGGGCCGGCGGGCTATCGCGGGCTGCGCTTGGCGAGGATCCGTTGCAGGGTGCGCCGGTGCATGCTCAGCCGCCGCGCGGTCTCCGAGACGTTGCGGTCGCATTGCTCGAAGACGCGCTGGATATGTTCCCAGCGCACCCGGTCGGCGGACATCGGGTTTTCTGGCGGTGCGGGCAACACGTCGCCCGTACGGTTGAGAAGCGCGTTGACGACTTCCTCGGCATCGGCGGGTTTCGAGAGATAGTCGGTCGCGCCGATCTTGACCGCGGCGACGGCGGTGGCGATGGCACCATAGCCGGTCAGCACCACGATGCGCGCATCCGGCCGCCTCTCGCGCAGCGCTTCGACGACATCGAGCCCGTTTCCGTCCTCGAGCCGAAGGTCGATCACCGCATAGGCCGGCGGCGCGGACATGGCCAGCGCCTTGCCGCCGGCGACGCTGGTCGCCGTCTGCGGCTCGAAACCGCGCCGCTCCATCGCCCGGGCGAGACGCTTGAGAAAGATCTCGTCGTCGTCAACAAGCAGAAGCGACCGGTCGGGACCGAGATCGGGCGATTGCGGGTCGGACATGACGCTTCTCCTCTGACACCGCACCGATCTAGGCGCAGCGGGGAGGAAGGTCAAATCCCGGCGATCAGGGCGGGAGGTTCAGCGGCGGTCGAGGAAACAGGCGACGCGATCGGCCATGTCGGGCGCGGTATCGGTGCGGCGGAAGACCTCGACGAAGCCTTCCTCGGGCAGGACGAGGTAGGTGAAGGTCGAGTGATCGACGAGGTAGAAGTCGTCCTCGGCCGGATGCACGTTGTAGAAGGCGCGGTAGACGCGCGCGGCCTCGCGCACCTGTCCCTCGCTGCCGGTGAGGCCGATGCCGCGCGGATGGAAGATGCCGACGAACTCGGCCAGCACCTCGGGAGTGTCGCGCTGCGGATCGACCGAGACGAAGACCGGGAGAAGATCGTGGCCCCGTTCTTCCAGGAGTTCGGCGACCAGCGCGTTGCGCGCCATGTCCAGCGGGCAGACATCGGGGCAGAAGGTATAGCCGAAATAGAGCAGCGCCGGCTCGGTGATCACCTCGGCATCGGTGACCGCGCGCCCGGTATGGTCGATCAGTTCGAACGGCCCGCCGACCGAGGCGACCCCGCCGGCGATCGCCGTCTCGCGGCATTGCGCGAAACGGTCGCCGCCGCTGCGGTCGGCAAGGATCAGCCAACCCAGGACGCCAAGAAGTGCGACCACGAAGGCGGCCGCGCCGATGCTGTAGTAGCGAATCATGCAGATCTCCGCGCTGCGCACAGCCTTGATGCAACATGCCGCCCGCTCTAACAATGCCGCTTGACCCGACCGCGACAACAGGACGCTTGGTGACCGCCCCGACCGAAGGCTTGATGAACCGCGATACCGGCGGGCAATGGGTGCGGCTGCAGACGCTCACCTATGTGCGCTGGCTCGCCGTCCTCGGCCAGTTCCTCGCCATCACCATCGCGCATTTCGGGCTCGGGCTCAGCTTCGGCATCGGTCTGGCCTACCTGGTCGTCGCCGTCTCGGTCGCCTCCAACCTCCTGAGCGAGATGGTCTTTCCGCCGAATCGCCGGCTTTCGGACATCGAGGTGATGCTGACGCTGATCTTCGACACGGTGCAGCTTTCGGTTCTACTGTTCCTGACTGGTGGGTTGGCCAATCCCTTCGCGCTGCTTCTGTTGGCGCCGGTCACGATTGCGGCGACGGCGCTGCAACTGCGCTCGACGCTGATCGTTGGCGCGGTGGCGGCGGCGATGGCGACGCTTCTGGCGATCGCGCACGAGCCGCTGATCCTGCCGGACGGGCGGCCGGTCGAGCTGCCGCTGCTTCTGCTGATCGGCTACTGGGCCGCGATCCTGACCGGGATCGGTTTCATCGGCCTCTATTCCCGCAGCGTCGCGAGCGAGAAGCACGAGCTCGCCGAGGCGCTGCTGGCGACCCAGATGGCGCTTGCCCGCGAGCAGAAGCTGACCGATCTGACCGCCGTCGTGGCAGCGGCGGCGCATGAACTGGGCACGCCGCTGGCGACGATCAAGCTGACCAGTGCCGAGCTGATCGACACGCTCGACGATCCCGAGCAGCGCGCCGATGCGCAGCTCATCCGCGACCAGGCCGAGCGCTGCCGCGCGATCCTGCGCTCGATGGGCAGCGCCGGAAAGGACGATCCGCATCTGCACCAGGCCCCGCTCGAGGCGGTCCTTGCCGAGGCCGCGGCGCCGCATGCCACCCGCGGCAAGCCGTTGCGCTTCATCCACCGGGCGCGCGGCGGAACCGATCCGAGGATGCCCGAGATCTGGCGACGCCCCGAGATCATCCATGGCCTGCGCAACGTGATCCAGAACGCCGTCGACTTTGCCTCCGAAGAGATCCGGGTCGAAGCGGAATGGGACGATGCGACGATTCGCCTGCGCATCAGCGACGACGGCCCAGGCTATCCGCCCGATCTGCTCGGGCGGATCGGCGAGCCCTATCTGCGCCGCCGCCGCGCTCCCGGTGCGCGCCCCCGCCGACCGGAATACGAGGGAATGGGCCTCGGTCTCTTCATCGCCAAGACGCTGCTGGAACGTTCGGGCGCGCAGATCGAGTTTCGCAACGGCAACGGGATTGGAAGCGGGAACGTCCATCGGCCGGGCGAGGCAGGGGACGAGACCACGGGCGCGATTACCGAGATCGTCTGGTCGCGCAAGGCCATCGAGGCCCCGCCGCGCCGCCGGCTGGGCGCGAACCGTCCGCTCGATCCTGCGATCGGCGCCCTTCCGCCGGTCTGAAGAAAGTGTCAACGCCGGAACCGGGGGCGTTAACCGCCGCTTAACCAGAATCGCAAACGCTCTGGCCGTCGTCCCAGCGCGGGACTTCAGCCGGGACCGATCATGGACAGCAGCCTCGCCTCCGCTCTTGTCGTACTGGGCAGTTCGGCCGTGACGGCGCTTGCGGTCGTGCTCATCGCCTCGGCACTGATGCGCGCGCCGGCGCGGGCGCCGCTTGCGGGGCTGGGCAGCAACCGGCTCGATGCGGTCTTCCTGTTCAGCGACAGCGTGCTGGTCGATGCCAACGATCGGGGCGAGGCGCTTCTGGCGTCACTGGCCGGCGCCGCCGGCGAGGCGGCCGGCGAGGGCAGCGCCTGGGTGCGGCTCTCGCGCTATCTGGCGGCGGGCTTTCCCGACCTCGGTGAACAGCTGGCGACGCTTGCCCAGCAGCGGCGGCTTGAGCTGACCGCCCGTGACGGCTCGGGACTTGCGCTGCGCGCCGAATGGCTCGACGGGACCGCGCGGCTGACGCTCGCCGATACCGCGGCCGAGGAGGGGGGCGTGATGCTCGACCGGCTCAGCCACCGCGCCCTGGAGGAGGAGCTTGCCGTGCTCCGGCGGGTCTCGGACCTCTCGCCGATCCTGACCTGGCGCGAGAACGCCCAGGGCCAGGTGATCTGGGCCAACGGCGCCTATCTGCACCAGCTGGTCGAGGCCGGGCATGGCGGCGCGGTCAGCTGGCCGTTGCCGCAACTCTTCGCCACCGCCGAACCCGGCCAGACCCAGCGCGTCGCCCTGGCGTTGCCCGGCGGCCGGCAGGCCTGGTTCGATCTGCGGCGCGAGGCCGACGACAAGGGGCAGCTGGTCTTCGCCCTGCCGGCCGATGCCGCGCACCAGGCAGAAAGAACCAAGCGCTCCTTCATCCAGACCCTGACCAAGACCTTCGCCACGCTGCCGATCGGGCTGGCCGTCTTCGACCGGCACCGGCGGCTGCAGCTGTTCAACCCGGCGCTGACCGACCTGACCGGGCTCGAACCGGAATTCCTGCTCTCGCGGCCGGGGATGGAGGGGTTCCTGAACCGGATGCGCGGCAAGCGCGTCCTGCCCGAGCCGCGCGACTATGCCAGCTGGGCGCGACGGCTGATGGAGGCCGAGCGCGGCGGCGAGACCGGCGAGTTCGAGGAGACGTGGTCGCTCGCCTCGGGCCAGACCTTCCGCGTCTCGATCCGTCCGCATCCCGACGGAGCCCTCGCCTTCATGCTCGAGGACATCAGCTCCGAAGTCTATCTCTCGCGCAACTTCCGTGCCGAGCTGGAGACGGGGCAGGCGGCGCTGAACCTTCTGGAGGCGGCGATCGCGGTCTTCGCGGCGAACGGGCAGATGGTGCTGACCAACGCCGCCTTCGCGCGGCTCTGGGGCCTGTCGGAGGAGGACACGCTCGCCGTCGTCACCCTGCGCGAGGCGCTCGATGTCTGGCGCGAAAAGTCCGAGGAAACCGGCCTCTGGACGGAGATCGCCGAGATCGGGCAACCACGCGCCAGTCGCGGCTCGGTCGCCGGTACGGTGCGGCTGAAGGACGGGCGGCTCTTCCTTCTGCGCGCGCGCCGGGCCGCCAACTGCTCGCTGCTCATCGCCTTCGAGCCGGTGCCCGCCATCGCGGAACAGAAGGCCGGGAAGCAGGAGGCGGACGACGTAAAGCCGACGACCGGAACGGCGTCGACAGCCCCGGAGAAGTCACCCGGGAAACGCGCCGACGGGCAAGCCGCCGACATGCGTCACGCCAACGCCTGAAACCGTGCAGCCGGCGCGCGTTGCCGGTTTCGGACCGGTCCCGGATCAGAGGGCCGAGTCGATCCAGCTGGCGAGGGCCGCTTTCGGGGCGGCGCCGACCTTGTTCGACACGATCTGACCGTCCTTGACGAGGAACAGCGCCGGGATGCCGCGGATGCCCATCGCCGCGGTGACCTGCGGGTTCTCGTCGACATTGACCTTGGCGATCTTCACCCGGCCCTCGTATTCCTTCGACAGTTCCTCGAGTGCGGGACCGATCTGCTTGCAGGGGCCGCACCATTCCGCCCAGAAGTCGACAACCACGGGGATGTCGCTGTTGCGCACTTCGGTGTCGAACGTGGCGTCGGTCACGGGGATGGTCGGCATCGGTTTTCTCCACTGGGATCTGGCAAGGCGCGTCTGCGCTCGCATGCACAGTTATGAAGACCCGACAGCAGGGTCAAGGGCGGCCCGGTCGAGCGCCGCGCGCAGCACCGCGTCGTCAAGCCGCATGATCTGCGCCGTTGCGGTCCACAGGATGGCTGCCTCGATCCGCCTGCCGGGATAGAGCGGGCGCAGAAGGTGCAGGTAGGCACCGAGCTGGCGCAGGACCCCCTCGGGCACATCGGCCGCGGTCTCGGGCACGACGCGGTTGGTCTTGAAATCGACCGCCAGCACCCGGTCGGGCGCGATCCGCAGCCGGTCGATCACGCCCCAGAGTGGTCGGCCGTCCCAGTCGCCCGAGAGCGCGACCTCGGCCAGCGCGTCCGGCGCGAAGAGTTCGGCAAGTCCCGGCGCGGCGAGAAGCGCGGCGGCCTCGGCGCGGCAGAGCGCGACCTCGTCCGCCGGCGCGTCGTAGGGGGCGAGCAGTGCCTCGGCGCGGGTGTCGCGGGCCTCGACCGGGGCCAGCGGGAGGTGTTCGAGCAGCGCATGGATCATCCGCCCGCGCCGCAACGCGACCTCCTCGGATGCGCCGGCCTCACCCGGCAGCGCCTTGGCGCCGCCGAGGCCGCTCGGTGTCAGCGGAGCGATCCGGGTCGGCGCTGGCGGCAGCGGGCGGGCGAGGCGGTCGAGATCGTCGGTTCGCGGCGCGGCGACCGGCGGCGGGGTGGCCGGCTCGGGCGCCGGCCATCGCCCCGAGTCGAGGCGCAGCCCGGTTCCGGACGGGAAGTTGCTCGGCACCGCTTCCAGCGCCCGCATGCCGTTCTCGATGCGCGCATACCATCCCGCCTGCTCCTCGGGCTTGCCGGCGCCGGCGATGATCAGCCAGCGTGCGGCGCGCGTCAGCGCGACATAGAGCAGCCGGTCGGATTCCTCGCGCCGACGGCTGGCCGCCGCCCGATCCAACGCCGTCTGCGCCTCGGGGGCCTCGTCGGCCGGCATCCGCAGGACCGGCTGGCCGCCCGCGTCGCGCAGCGTCGCGCGGTCGCGCTCCTGCCGGTCGGCGGTGTCGGGCAGGACGACGACCGGCGCCTCCAGCCCCTTGGCGCCATGCACCGTCATCACCCGGATACGCCCGCCGGCCGCCTCGGACTGGCGCTTGATCTCGACCTCGGCGGCCTCCAGCCAGCCGAGGAAGCCGTCGAGCGTCGGGATCTCCTCGGCCTCGTAGGCCAGCGCCTGTGCGACGAAGGCCTCGATCGCATCCTCGGCCTCGGGTCCGAAGCGGGCGAGCATCCGTCGCCGGCCCTCGTGACGGGTGAGCACGCGCTCGATCAGCTCGTAGGGGCGCAGGAAGTCAGTCTGGTCGCGCAGGTCCTGCAGGATCGCGACGGTCCCGGCGGCGTCGCGTTCGCCCCGCAGCCGTTCCCAGAGGAACCGCTTGCCGCGGCCGTGGGCGAGGCGAAAGAGCCGGTCATCGGACCAGCCGAAGAGCGGCGAGCGCAGGGCGCAGGCGAGCGAGAGGTCATCCTCGGGCAGCGCCAGGAAGCGCAGAAGCGCGATCAGGTCCTGCACCGCCAGTTCCTCGGTCAGCAGCAGCCGGTCGGCCCCCGCGACCGGAAGCCCCTCGGCCTTGCAGGCGCGGATCACCTCCTGGAACAGGAGCCGCCGGCGACGGACGAGGATCAGGACGTCGCCGGGGCCGACCGGGCGCGGCCCGTCCGCGGTGACGATCCGCTCGCCGCGGGCGATGATCGCGGCGATCCCGGCCGCGACCTGGCGGGCGAGGCGCACCTCGTGATGCGCCTCGCTGGGCCGGTCGAGAGGGTCGTCCCAGTCGCCGGGATCGCCCTTCTCGGCGGGCTCGACCAAGGGCCAGAGGTCGACGCGGCCCGGCGCCTCCGGGTGGAAGGCGATGTGCTCGACATGGCCGCCGAGCCCGTTCTCGTCGGGGTCGTGTGCGAAGCAGGTATCGACGAGCCGCAGGATCGCGTCGGCCGAGCGGAAGGAATGGGTAAGATCCATCCGCTGCAGCCGCCGCCCGATCGCGGCGAAGCGCGCGTCGAACTCCGCCCGCATCCGGTCGAAGCCGCGCAGGTCCGCGCCCTGGAAAGAATAGATCGACTGCTTGCGGTCGCCGACGACGAAGATCGTGCGTTCGGTCTCGCGCGCGCTCTGGCCGGCGGTGAATTCCTGCGCCAGATGCCCGATCACCTGCCATTGTTCGGGGCTCGTGTCCTGTGCCTCGTCGACGAGGATATGGTCGATCCCGCCATCGAGCTTGAAGAGCACCCATTGTGCCACCGCCGGATCGCTCAAGAGATCGCGCGCGCGCAGGATCAGGTCGTCGAATTCGAGCCAGCCGCGCGCGGCCTTGGCGGCTTCGGCGGCGGGCAGCCAGTGGCGGGCGAAGCGGTGCAGGGCGAGGGTGCGCTCGAGGGCGGCAAGGCGCAGCCGCAGCGGGCGCGCCGCCTCGATCCGATCGCCGAGCCCGTCGAGCGCGGCCATCGCGGCCGGTTGCGATTGCAGCAGACGCTGGCGCAGCGCCCTGGTCGGCAGCGCCGCACCCTTGGCGGTGAACGGCCCGTTCTTCGTCGCCCCCGCGCCGTGGAGGAGTGCCTTTTCCAGTGACGGCAGGAGTGCCGGATCGGCGCGGTCGGCGAGCGGCGCAAGCGCTTCGGCGAGCTTGGTGTCGTTGGGCCCGCTCGTCCGCAGCGCCGGCACCAGCGCGCGGGCCATCGCCGCCTCGTCGCCGGTGAAGATGCGCGTGACGAGTGCTTCGGCGTCGAAACCCGGCGGCAGGTCGAAAAGCGCGTGCAGGTCGGCTACGGACGCGTTCGGGCGGAAGGCGTCGCGGAAGCGGCCAAGCTCGTCGAGGACCGAGAAGAGCGTGACCTCGCCCGTCTCGGCGGCGAGCGCGTCGAGCCGGGACGCTTCGGGCCCCGCGGCGAGGTCGTCGAGCAGCTCCATCCGCAGCGCCTGCAGGCTGCGCGGGTCGGCCTCGGCGAAATCGGGGGCGACACCGGCTTCGAGCGGGAAGCGGCGCAGAAGCGCAGCGCAGAAGGCGTGGATCGTCTGGATCTTCAGCCCGCCCGGCGTTTCCAGCGCGCGGGCGAAAAGTCGCCGCGCGCGGGCCAGGAGGTCGGGATCGACCACCTCCTCGCCCAGCTCGCGCAGTGCCGCGGCAAGCTCGGCATCGTCCTTCATCGCCCAGTCGCCCAGCCGCCGGAACAACCGGTTCTGCATCTCGGCCGCGGCCGCCTTGGTATAGGTAAGGCAGAGGATGCGCTGCGGATCCACCCCGCGCAGCAGCAGCCGCGCGACGCGATCGGTCAGAACCCGCGTCTTGCCCGAGCCGGCATTGGCCGCAAGCCAGGTCGAGGCCGCTGGCTCCGCCGCCCGGACCTGGCGCAGGGTGGCATCATCCATCGGGATCGCCCACGCCGAAGGTTTCCTCGGGGTCCGTCACCTGCCATTCGCCGCGCCGCGACAGCTGATCGTAGTCGCTTCGGTCGGCATCGCGCTTGGCCGCGCGGCGGGCGGTGAAGCCCTGTTGTGGCGAAAGGTAGCGGTGCAGGAGCCGGCGCAGGCGGTCGCGGTGCTCGGCGAGCGCGGCGGGGCTCGCATCGGCGCGGGTGATCCTGAATCTCCGGCCGAGGCCGATGAACTCGGCATCCGCCACCTGTGCCGGGGCAAGACCGGGAAACGCACCTTCTTCGGCCATGATCGAAAGAAGGATCAGTTGCTTGTCGAAGGCCGCCTGCTGCGCCTTCGAGGGCGGCTCGCCGGTCTTGTAGTCGAAGATCTGCAGCCGCCCGTCGGGCAGCAGGTCGATACGGTCGGGCCGGCCGACCAGCCGGAAGGACGGATCGGCCAGGTCCAGCGCGCCCCGTTGCTCGAGCAGGACCGGCGCGCCCGCGAGGCCCGCGTGCCAGTCGGTGAAGTCGCGTGCGACCCGCGCCAGGCGCGCGCGCCAGAGCGCCCGCGCCGCGGGCCAGGGGACATCCTCGGCCAGCACCTCGTCGGCGAGCGCCATGAGGGCGGCGGGATCTGCGGGCGCGCCGGGCGGATGGGTGCGGGTGAAGCGGTCGAAGAGCCGGTGCAGCACGATGCCGCGCCGCCGAGCATCGGGTTCGGCGACGAGCGGGTCCAGCGGTTCGAGCCCGAGGATGTGCCGCGCGTAAATCGCGTAGGGATCGCGGATCAGGTCGCGGATGGCGGTCACGCGCAGCTCGCGCGGGCGCGCCGCGGCTGGCGGCGCGGGGGCAGGGCGCGGATGACGCCGCGCGGCCTCGGCCGGCACGGCACGCAGGTCGCGCTCGAAACGCGCGGCGCGGTCGAGCCATGCCAGCCCGCGCGCGCGCATCGCCTCGAGCGCGGCGGGGCCGTTTTGCGCCGGCAGCCCGGCGACCAGGTTCTGCAGCCGGTTGAGCCAGCGCGCGGGCACCGTCTCGGCCTCGGCGTCGCGGCGGGCACGGCTCAGGATCACCTCGGGCGCGCCGGCGGCCTGCTGGAAGTCGTGCGCCGAGAGCCCGACCTGCCGCTCGGGCAGCAGGAACCCGGCATCGAGGCGCATTCGCCGGTTGAACCACGGATCGGGCGCGGGGGCTTGCGGCCAGACCCCCTCGTTCAGCCCGCCGAGGATAACGAGGTCGGCCCCCTGCACCCGCGCCTCGAGCGTGCCGAGAATCTGGATGTCGGGATGCGCCGCGACGCTCTCACGCACCGACTGGCCGGCGAAGAGGCCCTCGAGCAGGGCGACGTAGTCGGCGGCGGTTATCTCGCCGGCATGCCCGGCGGCGGCGACCAGATCGTCCAGAAGCGCCTGCGCCCGGCGCCCGGCCTCGGCCTGCCAGAGCTCGCCCGTCCCGGTGCCGCTCGCCCCGCGCGCCAGGTGCCCGGCAAGGTCGAGATGCCGCGTCAGCCAGTTGGAGAGCGGGCGCGTGCCGGCCCCGGGCGGCGCCAGCGCGGCGGCAAGCCAGTCGAGCCAGGCGCGGCGTCCGGTGTCGTCCTTCGCCCAGGGGGCAAGCTCGGGCGCGGTCGGGAAGGGCAGGCCCTCGCGGCGCAGCCAGAGTTCGAGATCGCGCAGATACCGCAGATGCGGGCCGCGGTCGGCGGCGGAATGGGCGATCGGGTTCTTCAGCAGCGCGACCAGCGCGCGGGCGTCGGGCCCGTGGCGCAGGAAGGCCGCGCTCTGGCGCAGGAACCGCCCCGGCGCCGAGAGGGCCAGCGGCCGGCCGGCGCTGTCATCGGGACGCAGCTGCCAGCGGTCCAGCGCAGCGGTCACCTGCCGGGCGAGAAGCCGGTCGGGCGTGATCAGCGCCGCGCGCCGCCCGGTCCCGGCCGCCTCGCGCAGGATCAACGCGATGGCCAGCGCCTCGGCCCGCGGATCGGGCGCCTCGATCAGCGTCGCACGGGCAAGCGCGGCCGGCAGATCGCCCAGCCCCGCGCCCTCGGCCCGCCAGCGGTCGGTGACCGGCGCCGGCCTGAGCGCGAGCGAGATGACCCGGTTGCGCTCCGGGTCGGGGGGCGGGGTGCCGGACCAGGGCGCGACCTCGCCCGGCGTCAGGTCGAGCGCGCGCATCAGCGCGGCGTAGCGGTATTGCGGATGGTCCTCGGAGCCGAGCGGGTCGGCAAGCGCGGACCAGAGCGGCGCCGGCATGTCGAAATCGAAGCCCGGCAGGATCAGCGCCCCCTGCGGCAGGCGCGCCACCGCCCGCATCAGGAGCGCGGTCATCCCGCGCGAGCCGGTCGAGCCGGCGACGATGACCGGATGCGCGGGCGGCTGCGTGCGCCAGCTTTCGATCAGCGCCTCGATCGCCGCGCGCTGCGCCCCCTGCCGGTCGCGCAGCGCGCCCGGATCGAGGTAGCGCGCGACCAGCCGGATGAAGCGCAGCGACCGCTCCCAGTGCTGCGAATGCTGGCTCACGTCGAGCTTGTCGAGGGCCGCGAGCGGCACGCCCTCGGCCTGCATCTCGTCGAGTAGCCGGGCCAGGCTGTCGGCCAGGGCGAAGGCGGCATGGCGGGGGCCGAGGCTGGGATCGGCCGCCAGCAGGCCGCGGATCAGTTGCGCGAGTTCCAGCCGCCGGCGGAGCGCGGCGCGGGGAGCGTCGGTGTCGGCGGCGTCCAGCGCGGCGATCAGGCGGATGCGCGGCAGGAAGCCCGGGCCGTCCGCCATCAGCGCGGCGCGCAGGCGCGACTGCAGCCGGGCGGTGTTGACCAGAAGCTCCACCCGCGCGATGGCCTCGGGCGGCTGGCTGGCGAGGCGCGGGCGCAGGCCACGGGCGACCGCGGCGGGAAAGTCGGTGCCGGGGGCTTCAGCGAAGACCCGGGCGCGGTCGCCGGGCGGAAAGATCATGCGATCTCCTTCAGGCGCGCGTCCCAACCGGCGCCGTCGGGCAGGAACTCGACCGTTCGGCCGTCGCCGGGGGCATGCGCGAAGCGCAGCGTCAGCGCGCCGGGCGGTCGGTGCGCGCCCAGCCGCTCGGGCCATTCGACGAGGCAGAGCGCGGTCTCGAACGCATCGGCAAGGCCCAGTTCCACGGCCTCGTCGGGGTGGGACAGCCGGTAGAGATCGGTGTGCCAGATGGCGAAGCCAGGCCCGTCATAGACCTGCACCAGCGTGAAAGTGGGCGAGGGCACCTCCTCGGGCACCGGCAGCAGCGCCTCGATCAGCGCGCGGGCGAAATGCGTCTTGCCGGCGCCGATCGGCCCTTCCAGAAGCAGCACGTCGCCGGGCCCCAGCGAGGGGGCGAGGGCGCGGGCGAGCCGCTCGGTCGCGTCCGGGTCGGGCAGGGGAAGGGACGTCATGGCGGCACCTTAGCGCCGGCAAACGGGGGCCGCCAGTGGCGCCGGGTTGTCCTTTGCCGGGGCCGCGGCCATATAGGGCGCAACCTGGACGAAGGGGCAGGACATGGCAAAGACCGACTTTCCCGGCTGGCACGGCACGACCATCCTCGCCGTGCGCCGCGGCGGCGAGGTGGTGGTCGCGGGCGACGGGCAGGTGAGCCTGGGCCAGACGGTGATCAAGGGCTCGGCGCGCAAGGTCCGCCGCCTCGGCAAGGAGGGGCGGGAGGTCGTCGCCGGTTTCGCCGGTTCGACCGCGGACGCCTTCACGCTGCTCGAGCGGCTGGAGAAGAAGCTCGAGGCGACGCCGGGGCAACTCGCCCGCGCCTGCGTCGAGCTTGCCAAGGACTGGCGCACCGACAAGTACCTGCGCAACCTCGAAGCCATGCTCGTCGTCACCGACGGGGCCGAGCTCTTCGTCATCACCGGCGCCGGCGACGTGCTGGAGCCCGAACACGACGTGACCGCCATCGGTTCGGGCGGCAACTTCGCGCTGGCGGCCGCCCGCGGGCTGATGGAGAGCGAATTGTCCGCCGAGGACGTCGCCCGCCGGGCCATGGCCATCGCCGCCGAGATCTGCGTCTACACCAACGGCAACCTGACCGTGGAAAGCATCCGCAAATGACCGACCTCACCCCCCGCGAGATCGTCTCCGAGCTCGACCGCTTCATCATCGGCCAGGCGCCGGCCAAGCGCGCGGTGGCGGTGGCGCTGCGCAACCGCTGGCGGCGCAAGCAGCTCGACCCCGCCCTGCGCGAGGAGGTCTATCCGAAGAACATCCTGATGATCGGCCCGACCGGCGTCGGCAAGACCGAGATCAGCCGGCGGCTGGCGAAGCTGGCCCGGGCGCCGTTCCTGAAGGTCGAGGCGACTAAGTTCACCGAGGTCGGCTATGTCGGCCGCGATGTCGAGCAGATCGTCCGCGACCTCGCCGATGCGGCCATCGCCATGACCCGCGAGGCGATGCGCGAGGAGGTGCGCAGCCGCGCCCAGGCGAATGCCGAGGAGCGGGTGCTCGACGCCATCGCCGGCACCGATGCCCGTGCCGGGACGCGCGATCTTTTCCGTAAGAAGCTGCGCGCGGGCGAGCTCGACGACACGATCATCGAGATCGAGATCGCCGATCCCGGCCCCGCCTTCCCGATGATGGAGATCCCCGGCATGCCGCCGGGCGGGGCGATGAACCTCGGCGACATCTTCGGCAAGGCCTTCGGCGGGCGCACCAAGCGCAAGCGGATGACGGTGGCCGAGAGCCATGACATCCTGATCGGCGAGGAGGCCGACAAGCTTCTCGACGACGAGGCGGTGAAGGCCGCGGCGCTGGAGGCGGTGGAGCAGAACGGGATCGTCTTCCTCGACGAGATCGACAAGGTCTGCGCCCGGGCCGAGACGCGCGGTGCCGATGTCAGCCGCGAGGGGGTGCAGCGCGACCTCTTGCCGCTGATCGAGGGGACGACCGTCAGCACGAAATACGGCCCCGTCAAGACCGACCACATCCTGTTCATCGCCTCGGGCGCGTTCCATGTCGCCAAGCCCTCGGACCTGATTCCCGAGCTGCAGGGCCGGCTGCCGATCCGGGTGGAGCTGCGCGCGCTGACCGAGGGCGATTTCGTCCGCATCCTGACCGAGACCGACAACGCGCTGACCCTGCAATACCGCGCGCTGATGGAGACCGAGGAGCTGACCGTCCGCTTCACCGAGGACGGGATCAAGGCGCTTGCCCGGATCGCGGCCGAGGTCAACGAGGCGGTGGAGAACATCGGCGCGCGGCGTCTCTACACGGTGATGGAGCGCGTCTTCGAGGAGCTCAGCTTCACCGCGCCGGACCGCGCCGGGCAGACGATCGAGATCGATGCCGCGTTCGTCGAGAAGAATATCGGCGATCTTGCCCGGTCCGCCGATCTCAGCCGCTACGTTCTCTAGCCGCCGGGGCTGGCCGCGGCGGCCCGATCCGCGTCGCGGGTCGGGCGGTCAGTCGCCGCGCCAGATCCAGCCGCCGCCGAAGACCCGGCTGCCGCCGGTCTCGTAGAAGACGCAGGCCTGACCGGGGCTCACGCCTTCCTCGGCATGCAGCAGTTCGACCTCGGCGCTGTCCGGGCCGGTCGGCCGGATCACGGCCTCGGCCGGCGGGCGTGTCGAGCGGATGCGGACCGAGAGCGGCCATTCCGGCCGCGACTCGAAGGGCGCGTCGCCCAGCCAGTTGATCTCGCGCACCGGGACAAGGCGGCTGCGCAGGGCCTCCTTCGGGCCGACGACGACGCGCCGCGCCGCCGGATCGAGGCGCACGACATAGAGCGGGTCGGCAAGCCCGCCGATGCCGAGGCCGCGCCGCTGGCCGATCGTGTAGTGGATCACGCCGCGATGCGTGCCCAGGACATTGCCGTCCATGTCCACGATCTCGCCCGGATCGGCCGCGCCGGGGCGCAGCTTCTCGATCACCGCAGCATAGTTGCCGTTCGGCACGAAGCAGATGTCCTGGCTGTCGGGCTTGTCGGCGACCGACAGACCGTGCTTGGCCGCCAGCGCCCGCGTCTCGGCCTTCGAGCGCAGATGGCCGAGCGGAAAGCGCAGGTAGTCGAGCTGATCGGCCGTGGTCGAGAACAGGAAATAGGATTGGTCGCGCGCCGGATCGGCCGCCATGTGCAGCTCGGCCCCGTGGTCGCCCATCTTGCGCTGGATGTAATGCCCGGTCGCCATGCAGTCGGCATCGAGATCGCGCGCCGTCTCCAGCAGGTCGCGGAACTTGACCCGCTCGTTGCAGCGGATGCAGGGCACGGGCGTCGCGCCGGCCAGATAGGCATCGGCGAACTCGTCGATCACCGCCGCGCGGAAGGTGTTCTCGTAGTCGAGAACGTAATGCGGAAATCCCAGCGCCTCGGCCACGCGGCGGGCGTCGTGGATGTCGCGGCCGGCGCAGCAGGCGCCCTTCTTCGCCAGCGCCGCGCCGTGATCGTAGAGCTGCAGCGTGACGCCGATCACGTCATACCCTTCGCGCGCCAGTTCCGCGGCCACGACCGAGCTGTCCACGCCGCCTGACATGGCGACGAGAACCCGCGTCTCGGACGGGGGCTTGGCAAAGCCGAGCGAATTGAGCGCCAGGTCGCGCGCCATGGATGCACCGGTGGTTTCGGAAACTCGCGCGAATATAGGAAAATTCGACGCGTTCTCAACCCCCCGTGCCCGTCGTCCTAAACCCGCCGTTAAAGAACCGGCGGCACCTTCATTCGCGGGATGAAGGAAGGGTGTGTGCCATGTACCTGAAAAAGATCGACGGCCCGCGGGCCGTGAGGCTGTCGGACGGGTCGATCCTGACCCGCGCCGACCTGCCGTCCGAAAAGACCCGCCGCTGGGTGGCCAGCCGCAAGGTGGTGGTGGTCAAGGCGGTGGAGGCGGGACTGATCACGATGAAGGAGGCGATGGAGCGTTACGCGCTGAGCGAAGAGGAATTCGATGCCTGGCGCCGGGCGGTCGAGGAACACGGTCTGGATGCGCTGAAGGTGACGGCGCTTCAAAGGTATAGACAACCATAGGTAGAATGTGTATGGATCTTCTGCACGGTAACCGGGCGTTAACGAAGTTTCTTCAAGTTCGTTCCGGTCCAAGGTTAACGCGGAGCCCGATCCATGCGCATTCTGCTTGTCGAGGATGACCCGACCACTGCGCGCAGCATCGAACTGATGCTGACCCATGCCAATTTCAACGTCTATTGCACGGATATGGGCGAGGAAGCTGTCGAGCTCGGCAAGCTTTACGACTACGACCTGATCCTGCTTGACCTGAACCTGCCGGACATGACCGGGCTCGACGTGCTGCGCCAGATCCGGCTGGCGCGGATCGACACGCCGATCCTGATCCTCACCGGCGAGGACAGCACGGACACCAAGCTCAAGGGCTTCGGTTCGGGCGCGGACGACTATCTGACCAAGCCCTTCCATCGCGACGAACTGGTGGCGCGCATCCATGCCATCATCCGCCGCAGCCAGGGCCATGCGCAGTCGATCATCCATACCGGCAAGATCGCGGTCAATCTCGACGCCAAGACCGTCGAGGCGGAGGGCGAGGCGGTGCATCTGACCGGCAAGGAATACCAGATGCTGGAGCTTCTGAGCCTGCGCAAGGGCACGACGCTGACCAAGGAGATGTTCCTCAACCACCTCTACGGCGGCATGGACGAGCCCGAGCTGAAGATCATCGACGTCTTCATCTGCAAGCTGCGCAAGAAGCTTGCCGAGGCCACCGGCGGCGAGAACTACATCGAGACCGTCTGGGGCCGTGGCTACGTGCTGCGCGACCCGGTGCGCAACCAGGACAAGACCCCGCGCGCCATCAGCGCCTGACGCTTCGCCGGATTCGAAAAGACGCGCGCGCCGGTCCGGCCGCGCGTCTTTGCATGCCGGCCGCCGTCAGGCGGCGTCGAGCGCCGCGGTCAGGTCCGCCAGCAGATCTTCCGTATCCTCGAGCCCGACGCTCAGCCGCACGAGCCCCTCGCTGATGCCGAGCCGCGCCTTCTGTGCCTCGGGCAGCCGCTGGTGGGTCGTGGTCGCGGGATGCGTGGCGATCGAGCGCGCATCGCCCAGGTTGTTCGAGAGCAGCACGATCCGCAGCGCGTTCAGAAAGCGGAAGGCGGCGGGCTTGCCGCCCGCGACCTCGAGCGCCATCACCGTGCCGGGACCGCCCATTTGTTCCGATGAAAGAGCATGTTGCGGGTGACTCTTCAGTCCCGGAAAGAGTACGCGCGAAAGCTTCGGATGACCCTCCAGCGCCTCGGCCAAGTGCTGCGCGCTGGCCGCCTGCGCCCGCACGCGCAACTCCATCGTCGTCAGCCCGCCCAGCAGCACCCAGGCGTTGAACGGGCTCATCGCGCCGCCGGTATGCTTCATGAAGGGCTCGACCGTGCCGCGGATGAAGTCGCGCCGCCCCAGGATCACGCCGCCGAGGCAACGGCCCTGACCATCGACATGCTTGGTCGCCGAATAGACGACGACATCCGCGCCGAGCGCCACCGCGCGCGAGAAGACCGGCGTGGCGAAGACATTGTCCACGACGACCAGCGCGCCCGCTTCATGCGCGATCCCGGCCACCGCGGCGAGATCGATCACCTCCAGCGTCGGGTTCGACACGGTCTCGAGGAAGACCGCCCTTGTGCCCGGCCGGATCGCCGCCCGCCACTGCCCGGGATCGGTGCCGTCGACGAAGCTGACCTCGACGCCGTAGCGGGCCAGCACCTCCTCCAGCACGTAGAGGCACGAGCCGAAGAGCGCGCGCGACGAGACGACGTGATCCCCCGCGCACAGCATCGCCATCAGCGCGCCGGTGACGGCGGCCATGCCGCTCGCCGTTGCGAAGGCGTCCTCGGTCCCCTCGATCGCGGCCATCCGGTCCTCGAAGGCGGCGACGGTCGGGTTGCCGTAGCGGGCATAGATGAACTCGTCGCGCCCGGCCTTGACGAAGCGCGCCTCGGCCGCCTCGGCGCTGGGATAGACGAAGCCCTGCGTCAGGTGGATCGCCTCGGCCACCTCGCCATACTGGCTGCGCCGCGCACCGGCATGCACCGCAAGCGTCCGCGGCGCCCGCTTCTCGTCGCCCGGTCGGTCGGTCCCGTGCATCCCTCGCTCTCCTGTGGATCCGCGCGGAGCGCGCAGCCCTGACGACCGCGCCTTAGCCGCTCGGACCCGGCCCGTCAATCAAGCGTCAACGGCTGCGTAACCGGTGGGTAACGGGGCAGGCGCAGACTGTCCGGTGAACCGCCCACCGGAGACCGGAGCATGCCGCTTCTGCAGATCACCGCGACACGATCGGGACTGACCAGCGCCGCCGCGCCGGTCGATTGCCGCGGCGCGCCGAACTCCGACAGCCCCGACGCGCTGATCCGGCACGCGCTCGCCGCGCTGCCGCCGGGCGCGCCGATCCTGATCATGATCCACGGCATGGGCTACGTGCCCGGCCGCGCCGCGGTCGATCCGCACCGGCTGATCTACGCCCCGCGATCGGGCCAGGCGACGCGGCGCTACCTGTCCTGGCCGCGGCATCTGCGCTTCACCCCCGCGCCGCCGGCCGAGGCCATCCAGCGCCCCGGCCTGTGCATCGGTTTCGGCTGGAACGGTGGCGGCGGCGTCTGGGCGGCAAGCCGGCAGGCCGAGGCTTCGGCGCTGGCGCTGGCGCGGCTCGTGCAGATGGTGCGCCGGGCCGCGCCCGACCGGCCGGTCGACCTCTTCGCCCACAGCCTTGGCGCGCGCGTCGCGCTGGCGGCGGTGCCGCTGCTGCACGCGGGCGCGCTCGGGCGCGTCTTCCTGCTGGCCGGCGCCGAACTCGGGCCGAGGGCGCTGCGCGCGATCGAGACGCCGGCCGGGCGAAGCGCGGAATTCTTCAACATCACCACGCGCGAGAACGATCTCTTCGACATGCTGTTCGAACTCAGCCAGATCCCGCTTTACGGCCGAGGCCGCTCGATCGGGCTCGGGCTGCGCGATGCGCCGAACTGGCTCGACCTGCAGATCGACCATGTGCCGACGCTGGAGCGCCTGGCCGGGCTGGGGTTCGAACTCGCGCCGCCGCGCCTGCGCGTCTGCCACTGGAGCGTCTATCTGCGCCCCGGCATCTTCCGCCTCTACCGGGCGCTGGTGCACGAACGCACGCGTCTTGCCCTGCCGGTCCTGCGCGAGACGCTGAGCGAGCCGCCCGAGCCACGCTGGTCGCGGCTGATCCCGGTCCGCCGGGCCTTGCCTTTTCCGCCGCGGGGGCCAACTCTGCCCCGGTAACGCGGGAGAGAGGCTGCATGACCCGGGAAATCGAGCTGTACTACTGGCCGACGCCGAACGGCTGGAAGATCACCATCACGCTCGAGGAGATGGGACTTCCCTACAACGTCAAGCTGGTCAATATCGGCGCGGGCGACCAGTTCGACCCGGGTTTTTTGAAGATCGCGCCGAACAACCGGATGCCCGCGATCGTCGATCCCGAGGGACCGGACGGCGCGCCGATCGCGATCTTCGAATCGGGCGCGATCCTGCAGTACCTGGCGCGCAAGACCGGTCTTTTCGGTGGCCCGACCGAGCGTGACCGGGTCGCCGTCGACCAGTGGCTGATGTGGCAGATGGGCGGCGTCGGGCCGATGGCCGGGCAGGCGCATCACTTCCTGCTCTACGCGCCACAACTCGATCCGGCGCAGGACCTGCCCTATGCCAAGGACCGCTACCGCCGCGAGGTGGCGCGGCTTTACGGCGTGCTCGACCGGCAACTGGCGCGGCATCGCTATGTCGCGGGCGATTTCCTGTCGATCGCCGACATGGCGATCTGGCCCTGGGCCTGCCTCTGGCATCGGCAGGAGCAGGTGATGGAGGACAAGCCCCACATGCAGCGCTGGCTCGACGAACTGGCGGCGCGGCCGGCCTTCGTGAAGGGCAAGGCGGTCGCGGCCGAAGCCCGGCAGAACGCGATCCGCGATCCGAAGGCGCAGGAGATCCTGTTCGGCGTCAAGGCCGGGCAGCGCTAAGGCGCGTCACCCGGCGGGCGTCACGCGGAACCTCGGCGCGACGCGCACCGGGAAGGCCACCGACCGGGCGATGAAGCAGAACCGGTGCACCTCGCCGTGCAGCGCCGCGGCGCGATGCAGATCGGTGCCGGCGGGCACCGTGGCGCA
>SLPP01000317.1 GCA_007131945.1 Paracoccaceae bacterium
CGGGGGCTGGGGGTGGCTGCGGCGGGGGCGGTGGTCGCCTTTGTGTCGCCGCTGTGTGCGCTGACGGTGGCGCTGTTTGCGGCGCGCAGCTTGCATCATGCGGTTGTGATCCTGCTGATCGCCCCGGCGCTGGCGGTGGCCTTCGTCGGGCCGCTCTGTGCGCTGACGGTGGCGCTGTTTGCGGCGCGGACGGCGCATCACCTGGTTGTCCTGCTGGCGCTGGCACCGGCGCTCGCGGTCGCGTTTCCGTGGCGGCGGGCGCCGGTGGGCGGCGCCTTCGTGGCGCTCTCGGTGGCGTTGTGGGCATGGCATCTGCCGGCGGTCTATGCGGCAGCCTGGGACAGCGCTGCAGTCTACTGGGCGTTGCAGGGGGCGCTGATCCTGCCGGGCTGGGCCTTCTGGGCCGGCGTGCTGGCGCGACGGGAGAGCTTCGAGCGGGCGCTGGGGGCGGCGGGGATGGTCGCGGCTCTGGCCGGGCAAATGGGGCTGATCGGGGCGATCCTGGTGTTCGCGCCGGGGGTTCTCTATCCGGAGCACCTCGCCGGGACCGCAGCCTTCGGGCTGACTGCGCTGCAGGATCAGCAGCTTGCCGGGCTGGTGATGTGGGTGCCGGGGATGCTGCCGATGGCGCTGATCGCGGGCTGGCTGCTGCGGCGGGGCTGGGCGGGGCTGCCGGCACGATGATTGCCGCCCTGAAGGCCTTGCATATCGCCACCCTCGCGATCTGGTGCGCCGGATTGATCGCGCTGCCGGTGCTGATGCATGTCCATGGCCGACCCGAGCGGATGCGGACGCAGGCGGGATACGCCGAATTCCGGCTGCTGGCGCATCGCGTCTATACCCGCGTCGTCACCCCCGCCGCCGTCATCGCCATCGCCGCCGGCTCCGTGCTGATCGTGCTGCTGCGGCTGGTCGATCCGTGGATGCTGGCCGAGCTGGTGGCGGTGGCGGGGATGGTGCTGGTGCATGCCTGGCTGGGCCAGCTCGTGGCGCTGACGGGCGCGCGGGGCGGGCACTGGGCCATGCCCTCGCCGCTCATCGGGCTGGCGCTGGGGCTGCCGCTGATGGCGGCGGTGCTGTGGCTGGTCCTCGCCAAGCCCGACCTGTGGGCGCTGGCCGAGGCGCTGCCCCAGACCTTGCGCGAGCCTCAGGGGCGGTCGCTGCCCGATGCTGCCGTGCCGATCCGGTAATCGAACACGAGCTTGCCGCCATGCCACCCCCTCACCCCCGTCAGCGCCACCGCCAGCACCGAGAGCATCAGGCCGAAGGGCAGCACCGCCTCCTCGACCGCGCCGATGCGCAGCACCCAGTTGGCGCCGAGGACCGACAGCAGCATGACCGCGAGGATGAAATGCGTCCAGCTGGCCGAGCGGTTGCGGATGCCGGGCACGATCAGCAACTCGACGGTGCCGGTGATCCCGGCCACCACCCCCATCAGCACCGCGCCGAAGCTGGCCCAGGCCGCCGCTTCGGCCCAGAAGCCGCGGCCGGTCCACCAGTAGAGCAGATCCGCCCCCAGCACGCAGAAGGCCAGCGCAATGGGAAAGGCCACCAGCATGGCGTGCAGCGGATGGCCCGCAATGGCGATGGTCGACTCGGTGCTGTGCAGCTCGCGGTGCTCCTCGACCGGGTCGCGCAGCTCGGGCTTGCGGGGGGCGTCGAGATCGGTCATCGGGTGGCTCCTCGGGGCGGTCGGCTGCCCGAACGGGAACGCCCGAGACGGCGGCCGGTTCCGCGCCTCGGCATCGCTGCGGGGATGGTGGTCGGGCTCGCAGGCTGCGGCGGGCCGCTCTCGACGCTGGATCCGGCGGGGCCGGCGGCGGGCGAGATCGCGCTCCTGTGGTGGGCGATGCTGGCGGGCGCGGCGGCGCTGACGCTGATGGTGCTGGGGCTGGTGGCGCTGGGCTTCGGCCGGCCGCGGCCGGTGCGCGAGGGGCGCTGGACGCTGGCGCTGGGGCTGTGGTTCTCGCTGGCGGTGCTGACGGCGCTGCTGGCAGTGGGGGTATGGGTGGGCGAGCGGCTGCTGCCGCGGGGCGATGCGGTAACGGTCGAGGCCCATGCCTATCAGTGGGGCTGGCGGTTCAGCCATCCCGGTCCGGAGGGGGCGGTCGAGACCGAGGGCACGCTGCACATCCCTGCCGGCCAGCCGGTGGAGGTGGTGGTGACCAGCGCCGATGTGATCCACGCCTTCTGGGTGCCGCGGCTGGCCGGCAAGATCGACGCCATCCCGGGTCGCGAGAACCGGTTGCGCATCGAGGCCGCCGCGCCGGGCCGCTACGCCGGCACCTGTGCCGAGTTCTGCGGGCTGGGCCATGCGGTGATGCGCTTCACCGTCGTCGCCCAACCGGCCGAGGACTGGGCCGCGGCGCTCGGGGCGGAACAGGACAGCGAGGCCGAGGAATGACCGACATCCCCGCGCGTGCCGCCGAAGGGGCCGAGACCCTCGACATCCCCCGGAGGGGACGGGTCTGGGGTCGAACGTTCTCTTGCCCCTAAGCGATTGAGATCGCTACATCAGTCAACCGTCCGAGCATTTATTCGTCCCAATCGCGACAGGTGATCGCGGCGCAATATGGCGTCGAGTCGATGCCCGAGACCGGGGAGAACGTAGCCGAGGACTTCGCCATCAGCCGCGTTGATCAGGACGCCATGGCGCTGCGGTCGCAGCAACGCGCCGCCGCCGCGCAGAAAAACGGGCGGCTGGCGAGGGAGATCGTGCCGGTCGCGGTGCCGCAGCGCCGGGGCGAAGCAAGGATGGTCACGACCGACGAGCATCCGCGCGAAACCTCGGTCGAACAACTGGCGAAGCTGCCCACCCCGTTCCGCGCGGGCGGCACCGTGACCGCAGGCAATGCCTCGGGCGTCAACGACGGGGCGGCGACGCTTGTACTTGCCACGCTGGAGGCCGCACGGCGGCACGGTCTGATCCCGATTGCCCGAGTGCTCGGTGGGGCGACGGCAGGGGTCGCGCCACGCATCATGGGGTTCGGGCCGGCGCCGGCGGCGCGGCGGCTCATGGCACGGCTCGGGCTTGAGCAGAACGATTTCGACGTGATCGAACTGAACGAGGCATTTGCGTCGCAGGGGCTCGCCACGCTGCGTGATCTCGGCATTTCCGATGACGATCCCCGCGTGAACGCCAATGGCGGGGCGATCGCCCTGGGGCACCCGCTGGGTATGTCGGGCGCGCGCATCACCGGCACCGCGGCGCTGGAACTGGCCCTTGGCGGCGGGCGGCGCGCGCTGAGCATGATGTGCATCGGTGTGGGGCAGGGGATCGCCATCGCGCTGGAGCGAGCCTGACCGGACAGTGCGCACTCCGCGCGCGACGGCATAAGATGTCGAGTCGGGCGAGTTTTCGGTACCCATGCGCGATGGACCTTCCGCCCGACATTTCCTAGCATTGGCAAACGCGCACCGACTCCGCAAGGAAAGCGCAACGATCACCGAACAGGGAGCCCCGGGAACCGCCCATGCACTATGTATCACCAACCACCACGGACGAAGCCGTCCGGATTCTTTCGTCCGCGCCGGGTGCGTGCAGGATCGTGGCCGGCGGGACCGACCTGCTGGTTCAGATGCGCTCGGGAATGCCCGAGGCTGATACGCTTCTGGATATCAAGCGTATCGGCGGGCTACGCGAGATCGCCCGCGACGATGGCGGGTGGCGCATCGGGGCTGCAGTCAGCGGGGCGGAACTGGGCGAGCACGCCGAACTGGTCGGCGAATGGCCGGGGGTGGTCGAGGCCGTCAACCTGATCGGGTCCACCCAGATTCAGGGCCGGGCGACGATGGCGGGCAACCTGTGCAATGCCTCGCCGGCTGCCGACAGCGTGCCCGCATTGGTCGCCGCCAACGCGGTCGTGCGGGTCGTTGGCCCTGAGGGGGTGCGCGACGTCCCCGTGCTCGATATTCCCGCCGGGCCGGGCAAGACCACGCTGAAGCGGGGTGAATTCGTCTCCTCGATCTATCTTCCCGCGAAGACCGGGCAAAGCGGCGATGCCTATCTGCGCTTCATCCCGCGCACCGAGATGGACATCGCCGTGGTCGGATGCGCGGTCTGGCTTGCCTTCGACGCCGCGGGAACCTGCACCGAGGCACGTGTTGCGCTGGGGGCGGTCGGTCCGAAGGTCATTCTGGCCGAGGAGGCCGCGCGGGCGCTGGTGGGCACGCGGATTGACGAGCCCGCGCTCGATGCCCTTGTCGCCGCCTGTTCGGCCGCCGCGCGCCCCATCGCCGACAAGCGCGGCACAGTCGCATTCCGCACCCATGTCGCCGGTGTTCTGGCACGCCGCGCCGCCCTGATCGCAAAGAACCGTGCCGGAGGTGCAGCATGAGCAGGATCCACGTCACCACTACCATTAACGGCGAGGCTGCCGAGTTCCTCTGCGACGCGGGCGAGACCCTGCTCGATGTCCTGCGCGACCGGTTGGGCCTGACCGGCTCGAAGGAAGGCTGCGGCACCGGTGATTGCGGTGCCTGCTCGGTCGTGCTGGATGGCAGGCTGGTCTGCGCCTGCCTCGTGCTCGGGGCCGAGGCCGAGGGGCGCACGGTCGGGACCATCGAGGGCATGACCACCGGAGAGGCCCTTCACCCCCTGCAGCGCAAGTTTCTGGAACACGCGGCCCTGCAATGCGGCATCTGCACACCCGGATTCCTGGTGGCCGCCAAGGCGCTTCTCGAGCGCACCCCCGACCCCACCGAGGAAGAGGCGCGCTACTGGCTGGCGGGCAACCTGTGCCGCTGCACCGGATACGACAAGATCATTCGCGCCGTGCTCGACGCGGCAGCCGAGATGCGGGAGGCTCACTGATGGCACTGGACAGCAAGACAGAAGCGCGCAAATTCAAGATCGTCGGCACCCGCCCGCTGCGACCCGACGGTATCGACAAGGTCACTGGCCGCGCGCGATTCGGAGCGGACATGTCAGCGCCGGGGATGCTGGTGGGTCTGATCCTGCGCAGCCCCCATCCCCACGCGCGGATCAGGTCGATCGACACCACCCGGGCCGAGTCGATGGAGGGCGTCCATGCCGTCGTGACCCGCGCCGATTTTCCCGCCTTTGTGGAGGACGAGGCGCTTGCCGATGTCCTCGACAACTGCATGGCCGGGGAGAAGGCGTTGTATGATGGCCACGCGGTGGCTGCCGTTGCCGCCACTTCAGGCGCGGTGGCCCGCGCGGCGCTCAAGCTGATCGAGGTCGAATACGAGTTGCTTGCGCATGTCACCGATGTCGATGAGGCGATGCGCCCCGATGCGCCGGCCCTGCACGAGGATCGCGCGGATGAGACCGTGCCTGCGGGCATGTCAGACAATGTCATGGCGCGGCACGAGTTCGGCCATGGCGATATCGACGCCGGGTTTGCAAAAGCCGACCGGGTGCTGGAGCGCGGCTACCGCACCGAGGCCACGCATCAGGGCTATATCGAGCCGCATGCCTGCCTTGCCACATTCGGCAGCGACGGGCAGGCGGACCTCTGGTGCTGCACGCAGGGCCATTACATGGTGCGCAACACCTGCGCTGCGATCCTCGGCATGGAGCAGGGTCGCCTGCGCGTCACCGCATCGGAGATCGGCGGCGGGTTCGGCGGCAAGACGACAGTGTTTCTGGAGCCCGTCGCGCTGATGCTGTCGAAGAAGGCCGGCCGTCCGGTCAAGATGGTGATGGGCCGCGCCGAGGTGTTCCGCGCGACGGGCCCCACGGCATCAAGCTCCATCGACGTGCGCATCGGCATGGCGAAGGACGGGCGCATCACCGCAGGCTTCGCCGAATTGCGCTATCAGGGGGGCGCCTACCCCGGCTCGCCGGTCGACATGGGGTCGATGTCGGCCTTCGCGCCCTACGATCTGGAGCATGTGAAGACCGTCGGCTGGGACGTCGTGACCAACCGCCCCAAACAGGCCGCCTACCGCGCGCCGGGCGCGCCGATGGCAGCCTTTGCCGTCGAGAGCGCGATTGACGAACTGGCGCGCGAGCTTGGGCTCGACCCGCTGGAGGTGCGGCTGAAGAACGCCGCGCGCGAAGGCACGCGCGCCTCCTATGGCCCGACCTTCCCGGCCATCGGGCTGGAGGCGACGCTGCGCAAGGCGAAGGATCATCCCCACTGGTCTGCGCCGCTCGGCCCCAATCAGGGGCGGGGCGTGGCCTGCGGGTTCTGGTTCAATTTCGGGGGCGATACCTGCGTGAGCCTGAACATCACGCCCGACGGCACGGTTACCGTGTCCGAGGGCAACCCGGATATCGGCGGCTCGCGTGCCTCCATGTCGATGATGGCCGCCGAGGAACTGGGTATTCCCTACGAGAAGGTCCGCACGATCATCGCCGATACCGGCGCGCTCGGCCAGAACGATGTGACCGACGGCAGCCGCGTGACCTTCGCGGTCGGCCTGGCCACCATCGAGGCCGCACGCGCCGCCAAGCGCGAGATGTGCAAGCGCGCTGCGCGCATCTGGGAGATCGAGGAGGATGCCGTCGTCTGGGAGGATGGCGCGGCACGACCGGCGGGGCCGAACGCCGGCAAGCACCCGCCCATGAGCCTGGCCGAGATCGCGGCCGTTGCCACCAATACCGGCGGCCCCATCGCCGGGCATTGCGAAGTCAATGCCGAGGGCGCGGGCGTCAGCTTCGCCACCCATATGGTCGATACTGAGGTGGACCCGGAGACCGGCGCCGTGAAGATCCTGCGCTACACGGTCTTTCAGGACGCGGGAAAGGCGGTCCACCCGGCCTATGTGGAGGGCCAGTTCCAGGGCGGCGCGGTGCAGGGGATCGGCTGGGCGCTGAACGAGGAATACATCTATGGCGAGGACGGGCGCCTGCAGAATGCCGGGTTTCTCGACTATCGCATCCCTGTCGCTTCTGACCTGCCGATGATCGACACCGTGATCCTCGAGATCCCCAACCCGGGCCATCCCTACGGGGTGCGCGGCGTCGGCGAGACCTCGATCGTCCCGCCACTCGCGGCGGTCGCCAATGCGGTTTCCCATGCCGCGGGCGTGCGCCTCACGCATTTGCCGATATCGCCGCCCCGGCTACTGGCCGCGATCGGGGCGAAGTAGGGGGGGCGCGTGGTACGGGTGCGGCTATGGGGCTCGCTCGCGGCGGCCATCGGCGGCCAGACCGAGATCGAGGTCGAGGCCGGGACGCTGCGCGAGTTGCTGGACACGTTGGCGCGGGACTACCCCGCGCTGCAACCGCAGCTTGAACGCGGTGTATCGGTGGCGATCGACGGGGTGATCTACAACGACGACTGGTTCACCCCGATCCGGCCCGACAGCGAGGTGGTGCTTCTCGCGCGTCTGAAGGGCGGATAGGGGGACGTACAGGCCGATCGGATTCACTGTCCAGCCGCAACAGCATGGGCAGCGCCGACCACCCGCCAGGAAAATTCTCTTGCGCCCATGGTCGGGCGCTGCCGGTGTTTGCGGCGCGTTCATGCAGCAATGGTTTCAGGCTGTGCCGCCGTCGCCGCCTTTTGGTCACTCGCTGGCAGGCGGCAGCAGGCCCGGCGTCGAATCCGGTGCCTCGGTCGGGGGTTCCGGGCAATGCCCGACGCCCGCACCCTCTGCTTCTTCGGGCACGCAATTCTCCTGGTTGCGCGTACGCCGGGACTGCTGGAGGGCCTGCAGGCTCTGATGTCGAGCCGTGCAGCTCTGGCATTCCCAGCTCCCGTCGTCGCCTTCTGGCCCCTCAGCCGCGACCGGCAGCGCCCATATCAGCGCGAGCGGCGCGGCGAACAGCAAGGCACGGAACCGCGTCATGCCGTCATCCCCCGCAATCCTGCCCATGCCCATCGAAGGTTGCGGCGAGGTAGCGCCGCAGCGGCGCGGCGCTGTCGGGTGCGCCCTGCGCCGCGAGGTCAGCAAAGGCCAGCGCGGCGCGCTCGTGCGCGGTAAAGAACGCCAGCCGGGCGCGGTCCTCCGCCGGGCCAAGGGTCTCCAGCTCTTCCATCTCGGAAATGTATGCGGGGTAGGTGGACCGCATTCCGGCAAGGAGCGCGTCCCAGCCGGGCGCAGCGCGCGCCTCGGCCCTGCCTTTTTCGAGCAGAACCTGCCGGTCTGCGGCGCGCAGCCCGTGGCACGCAAGCAGCGGTGCGATGGCCGCCGCCGCGTGGCGCTCAACCTTTGCCAGAAGCATGAGCTTCTCCTCCTGACCGGGGTCGAACGCGGCCGCCGCGAGGGTCTCGAAATAGGCTTCGGCCTCGATCTCGGCCTCGTAATGGCTGAGCAGGCTGTCACGATAGGCAGGGCTTGCTCCGCTCATTCCGCAGGCTCCTGATGCGCGAGTGCCGGGCTGGCCACCGCTCCAGCGCCAACGTCGATCCGCTCATGGCGCAGCGGCAGGTCCGGATCGACCCCGGCGTCCAGCTCGCGCGCGTAGCGATGACCGGCATGCACGGCGGCGGCAATGATCGCCGGGGCCTCGCAATCGCCGATGCGGGCGAGCGTGAAGGGCAGGGCGGCGGACCCGGCGCGCGCGCGGATGTCGTTGAACAGCGCGTCGTCGGGCTTGCGCGCGGTAACCATGACCACATGCGCCACCGGCACCTGCCGTGTGCTGGCGCTGTAGGTGCATACGAGCGTGGCCGCGTGCCCGCCGAATGCGACCACCGTCTGCGCGGTCTCGATGACGACGCCAAGTTCCATCAGGCGCGTGCGGACCCGCCAGCGCTCGAATGTGTTGGCGCCCCATGCCGCGACGCTGTCGGACGGGGTGCAGAAGGTTACCGGCAGCCCCGCCGCGCGCAGCCGTTCGGCAATCACGCTGCCCATGTAGTAGCCTTCGCCGTCGAAGACGAGCGTGGGGCCGTCGGGCAGTCGGCCGTCCATGATGTCGTCGGGGGTGAGCACCCCTGCCGCGGCTTCGCCGGTCGCCACCTCATGAAAGGTCTCGAGGTCGAAACGCTCGCGGCGCCAGCGCGCGCCGGTGGCGATCGCGACATGGTCGGCGCCGATCTCGAACACGTCGGCAGCGGTCAGCCGGCTTTCGCGGAAAACCTCGACATTGGGCATCTCGAGCAGTTGCTGCACGCGGTAATCGCGAACGCGGATGTATTCGCTCATGCCGGGAAGCGCAGCCTCGCGCGCAACCCGCCCACCCAGTTCGCGCGTGGCCTCTGCCAGAAGGACCCGGTAGCCGCGCTGGCCGAGCGCGCGCGCCGCCTCCAGCCCCGCCGGGCCCGCGCCGACGATCAGCACGCGCGCGTCCGAGCTTTTTCCGGCAATGGCCTCAGGGTGCCAGCCGCGGCGCCACTCCTCGCCCATGGTGGGGTTCTGGGTGCAGCGGATCGGCACCCCGAGCGCATCGCCCGCGTAGCAGACGTTGCAGCCTATGCATTCGCGTATGGCGGAGAGGTGCCCCTCTTCGATTTTCTTTGGCAGAAACGGGTCGGCGATCGACGGACGCGCCGCGCCGATCAGGTCGGTGACGCCGCGCCGGACCTGGGCAACCATGGTGTCGGGCGAGGTGAAGCGCCCGACCGTGACAACCGGTTTGGAAGTCATGGTGCGCACCCACCCCATGTAGGGCTCGAGCGCGCCCTCGTCGGCAAACCGCGAGACGCCCATCTCCAGCGAGTAATCGGCGATGTTGATGTCCCACAGGTCCGGCAGGTCGGCGAGCATGGCGAACATGTCGCGCCGCTCGCCGAAAGCCGGCACGCCGTCGGTGCCGATCTCGTCGTCGGCCGAGAACCGCACGGCCACGGCGCAGCGGTCGCCCACCGCATCGCGGGTTTCCTCGATCAGTTCGCGCACCAGCCGCACGCGATTCTCCAGCGAGCCGCCGTATTCGTCGCTGCGCGTGTTCATGCGCGGATTGAGAAAGTTGGACAGAAGATAGCCGTGCGTGGCGTAGACATAGACGATGTCGAACCCCGCATCGCGGGCACGCAGCGCCGCCAGCCGGTGCCAGCGGCGCAGGTTGCGGATATCTTCCCTGTCCATTGCGCGGGTCTGGAAGGGTTGGCCGTTGGTATTGGGAATACCAGCCACGTCCATTGGCGCGAGCCGTGTGTTGAGGTTTGCCGAGCGGGCGCCGCCGTGCCACAGCTCGACGCCCGCGAGCGCGCCATGGGCATGTACGGCGTCGGTCATGAGCGCGTTCGCGCGGATGTCGCTGTCGTCCCAAAGCGAGGCGTAGGGGTAGGGCAGGTCGTCGGATGTGGGGTGGATCGAGCAGTATTCGGTGCAGACGACCCCCCAGCCGCCCTCGGCCTTCACCCCGCGCATGGCGGCCATGGTGCGCGGCCTGAGCCACCCCATGCCGGTGCAGTGGGGGACCTGGAAGAAGCGGTTCTTTGCCGTGACCGGACCGATCCGCACCGGCTCGAACAGAATATCGTAGCGCGGATCCCGCGTCATGTCAGTCACTCGCATTCTGCCCGGGGAAGGTGGGCGCTGGAACGTGGTTTGGAAAGATCGCGGCCAGATAGGCGCGGATCTGCGCCTTCGACAGTTCGCGGGTGAAGGTTTTGGGATACATCAGGACATTCAGCCAAAGGCCGTCATAGAGACCTTCGAGCGTGCGCGCGACATGGCGGGCCGGTGGGCAGTCGTAACCGCCCTCGTCGATGATTGCCTCGCAGAGCGAGGTCGAAATGCCGAGGCGCTGATTGTCGATATCGTCGACCAGCGCGCGGTAAACCTTCCGCCGCCCTGCCTCGCCGAAATAGGCATACCAGACCGACAGTTTCTTGCGGGTGCAGATCCGGGGGTGGAAATGGGCATCTACGATCGCGAGCAGCTTCTCGGAGGCGGAAAGGCCCGCATCCCGATAGGCCTTGAACCACAGATCGTGGTGTTCGCGGGCAAGAAAGACCAGGGTTTCCTCCAGCAGGTTCTGCTTGCTCTGGAAATGGAAGTTGACGAGCCCGAGCGAGAGGCCGGCGAACTCCGTGACCGTGTTCATCGTGGTGCCGCCGATGCCGTGCTGGGCGATCGAGTTGATCGTGGCCTCGATCAGCTGCCCGCGCCGCACCTCGCGCGACGCCGTGCGCGGTGGCGTGTCGGCTGCTCGGGCCGCCGGTTTCCGCGACGAGGCCATCATCGCCTCCTCGGGGCGCGGCGGTCCGGTGGCACCGGGGTCATTCGGGGTCCAACACGACAATGGCGTCGGAAGACCAACTCAGCCACAGGGGAGTGTCCTCGGCATGGCTGCCCGCGTTGGCGACAAAGCGGTTATGGTTGGGGGCGGACACGGCGATGGGCTCGCCCCTTCCCTCGATGGTGATGTAGAAATGGCTGCGCTCGCCCAGGTAGGCCGAGTTGGCAAGCCGGCCCTGCACCGCGTGCACGGCATCGGGTTTGGTGGGCGAGATTGCGAATTTCTCCGGCCGCAGCGCGACCTGCACAGCCGCACCGTCGGGGCGGGCGAACCGGCTGTCGGGGACCGGAATCGCGCCCAGTCCCTCGGTCTCGATGATGGCGTTTGCGGCCCCGTTGCGCCGTACGGTGCCGCGAAAGAAGTTCATGTTGCCGATGAAACTGGCCACCGAACGCGAGTTCGGCGACTCGTAGAGCCCCGCCGGCGTGTCGACCTGCAGCACCTGGCCACCCTGCATCACCGCGATCCGGTCCGAGAGCGTCAGCGCCTCTTCCTGATCGTGGGTGACGAAGACGAAGGTGATGCCGACCTTGCGCTGCAGCGCGCGCAACTCGAGCTGCATCTGCTCGCGCAGCTGCTTGTCGAGCGCGCCCAGCGGCTCGTCGAGCAGCAGCACCTTAGGGCGCAGGATCAGCGCGCGGGCGAGAGCGATGCGCTGCCGCTGGCCGCCCGACAGTTCGTTCGCCTTGCGGGTCCCGAAGCCCGGCAGCTTGATCAGTTCCAGCATCTCCTCGACCATCTCGTGGCGCCGGGCGCGCGGCAGCCGCTGCTTGCGCAACCCGTAGGCGATGTTGTCGCGCACGTTCAGATGCGGAAAGATCGCGTAGTTCTGGAACACCATGTTGACCGGCCGGTGATGCGGCGGGACCGGGGACATGGGTTGCCCGTCGATGAAGATCTCGCCCCGCGTCGTCGATTCGAATCCGGCCAGCATGCGCAGGAGCGTGGTCTTGCCGCAGCCCGACGCACCCAGAAGCGAGAAGAACTCGCCCTGCGCGATGTCCATCGACACGTTGTCGATCGCCAGGAAACGGCCGAAGGCCTTGCTGACGCTGCGGACCGAGATGAAGGCGCTGGACCCGGTCACGACTCGGCCGTCCCTTCGCTGGATTGACTGACACCCAGCCGCCCGACCCAGATGGCGATGAAGATCAGCGGGATGGAGAAGAAGAGGACCAGCGAGGCCAGCGCCAGGATCGACGGGAACTGCTGCGGGAAGCGCAGCTGGCTCCAGATGTAGATCGGCAGGGTCGGGTCGGTGCCGGTCAGGAAGAAGGCCATGATGAACTCGTCGAAGGAAATCGTGAAGGTCAGAAGAAGGCTCGCCACAACGCCGGGGAAGACCATCGGGAAGGTCACGCGCCAGAAGGTCCACCAACCGTTCTCGCCCAGATCGGCCGAGGCTTCCTCCATCGACCGGTCGAACCCCTCGAACCGTGGCAGCAGCGTCGCCACCGCGAAGGGCAGGCAGACGATCAGATGGCCCAGCGTGACGGTATAAAGCGAGAGCGGCACACCCATGCGGCTGAGAAGGACCAGCAGCGCGACGCCGAAGATGATCCCGGGGATGACCAGCGGCATCATGATGAAGGTTACCAGCGCGGTACGTCCCGGCATCCGGTAGCGGGTGATCGCCTTCGCCGCGACGATCCCCAGGACGGTCGAGATGACGGCGACGGTCAGCCCGACGCGGATGCTGTTCCAGAACGCGTTCCAGGCCGGCTGGCGGTTCCAGAGTTCGACGAACCACTGCGTGGTGAAGCCGCGCAGAGGGAAGCGCACGTAGATGGAATCGTTGAAGGCGAAGAGCGGGATGAGCAGCACCGGCAGATACAGCACGACGAGGAAGACGGCGGCATAGACCTGAAGCGAGCGATTGGGTCGCTGGAGATGCGACGTGGCCTTCATGCGATGCGCTCCTGCGCCTTGCGGGTGACGAAAAGGAAGACCAGCGCGATGGCACAGATCCACAGCATCAGCACGATCGACAGCGTGGCGCCCATCGGCCAGTTGTTCACCGGGCCGAACTGGACCTGGATGAAGTTCCCGATCATCATGCCGTCGGGGCCGCCGAGAAGGGCGGGCGTGATGTAGTCGCCGGTTGTCGGAATGAAGATCAGGAAGCACGCCGCGATGACCCCCGGCATCGACAGCGGCAGCGTTACCCGGAAGAACCGCGCGACCGGCCCGTCGCCGAGGTCGGTGGCGGCCTCGAGCAATGACTTGTCGATCTTCTCGAGCGACACATAAAGCGGCAGGATCGCGAAGGCCGCCCAGGCGTGGGCCAGCGTGATGATCACCGCCTCGCGGCTGTAGAGGAGGAATTCGAGCGGTGCCTCGATCCAGCCGAGCGAGATCAGCGCCGAGTTGATCACCCCCTCGTAGCCCAGGATCACCTTCCATGCGAAGACCCGCAGCAGGTAGCTGGTCCAGAACGGCAGGGTGATCAGGATAAGCCACATCATCTTGTTGCGCCGGACGTGAAACGCCACGAAATATGCCATCGGGTAGCAGAGCGCGACGGTGGTTATCGTGGCGACTCCCGATATCCAGAGCGACCGCGCCAGAAGTGCGCCGAAGATCGGTTCGGAGGCGACGCGCCGGTAGTTGGTCAGCGTGAGCGTGGTGTCGAACTCGAAGCCCTGCCGGGTCCAGAAGCTCAGCACCAGCAGGATGATGAAGGGGATGATGATCCCGATCGTCATGATCGCCAGCGTCGGGCTCATCAGCAGATAGCCCCGCAGCGTCTCGTTGCGGTGCAGCAGCGTCGCGATGCGTCCAGTTTTAATCCGCGGCATCTCGCCCGGGGGCGGATGGGTCGGCGAAAACCGGGTCATTCTATCCAGCGCTTCGGGCATGGGGACTGCCCGCCGGCCGTCCGGCTGGCGGGCCTTGCACGGTCGATCAGAACCCGGCCTTGATCTGCTCGAAGAGCTCGTTCATCCGGGTTTCCCATTCCTGGGTCTGCGGCACCTGGAAGTGACCGGCCATGAGGATTTCCGCCGGGTTCTTGCTCAGCCCGAGCCCGGTGAGGGTCTCCTCGTCGAAGGCGTCGAAGGCGCGCATGTTGGAATGCCCGTAGCCGTAGTCGTTGAGCATGAACTGGCCCGTCTCGACGCTGAGCAGCGAGTCGACGATGTCGTAGGCGAGGTCCGGATAAGGGGCGTCGCGATGGATCATGACGCCGCAGACCCAGGTCAGCGCACCCTCCTTCGGCTGGGCAAAGCGCACCGGAACACCTTCCGACTGAAGCTGCACGGCCGAACTGTTCCAGGTCATGGCGGCGACCATCTCGCCGGCCGCCAGCGCCTGTTCGAGCGTGGTGGTGTCGTCGGTATAGAGCCGGATCAGCGGGCGCTGCTCGCGCATCACCGCGGCGATGCGCTCGAAGGCGTCCTCGGTCGCGATATCGGCGAAATCCACGCCCGCCTTGATCGCCCCGCACCACCAGGCATCGCCGCCCGAAGCCAGCGACCCCAGGCGCCCGCCATAGCGGGCGTCCCACAGCATGTCCCAGCTTTCCTCGCCCTCAAGCTCGAACAGGTCGGTCCGGTAGGTGACCGAGGTCTGCCCCCAGTCGACCGGCGCCATCCAGACGTTGCCGTCGCCGGCGTCGTTGCCTTCCAGGTCGACGAGTTCGGGCATCACGTCCGGCCAGTTGGACAGCCGCGACGGGTCGATCGGCTGAAAGAGCCCGGTCTGCACCCAGCGCGGCATCGACTGGTTGCAGGGATGCGCGACATCGACGATGAAGCCGCCGCGCATCTTGGTCAGGCCTTCTTCCGAGCCGCCGAAGATCGAGAAGTTCGGCGGCGTCCCGTGCTTGGCGATATAGGGCTGGAAAAGCTCGGGGATGTCGTAGCCGCCCCAGGTGAGGTAGGTGGCCTGATCGGCGCTGGCCAGCACACGCCGCGCGCCCAGCGGCACCGCCGTGACCGCGATGCCGGCGGCGAGAAGCGATCGATTGAAGGCGCGCCGGGTGAGCTTGCCTTCCCGGATTGCGCCCAACTGGTCGAGTACATCCATGAGTTTCCGTCTCCCTGTTTTATACCCGCTTTTTGCGGGCACTTCGCCGGGATGGGCACAGCCACGCACGAAGGCCGGCCACTCACGTCATGCGTAGGGCGATCGGAGCCGGATTTCGCGTTTGAGTATGCTCGGCCTGCGCCATCCTATTGTTGAATGTTCATTCAAACATTGAAGAGCGCGGCCATTGTGTCAACCCCTTTGGTATCGTGCAGGCGACGGAAGGGGGCAATCCGGTGGGCGCGGTCAGCGGGGAGCGACCGCACCGGCCAGTTCTGGCGTCAGCCGCGCCAGGCAGTCACGGGTTGCCCGAACCGCCAGTTGCGCATCGAAACTGTCGGGCGAAAGATGCAACCGCTGCCAGTAACCGTCGGTGAGAATGTCCAGCCATTCGGCCAGTTGTCCGACTTCCTGCGGCGAGCGGTCGGGCAGAAGCTCCGACCAGATCCCGATCAGGGCATCGCGGCGGTGCTGGTCGAAGGATTCGGCTACCTGGTCGTATTTGGCGGTGAAACGCAATTCGCCCCAGAACGCGAACCACAGCGGCAGGACATCGGGGCCGCATGCTTCGGGCTTGAAATCGGCCTCGATCAGGGCCAGCAGCCGGTCGCGCGGGTCCGGGCCTGCCGCTTCGAGCGCCTCGGTCCAGAGCGTCTGGTACCCCTGATAGAGGTCGCGCAGCGTCTCGGTCAGAAGCCCGCTCTTGGACTTGAAATAGAAGACCGCAACCCCCTGTGACAGCCCGGCTTCCTCGGCCACTGTCGCCAGAGTTGTCCGCGCGAGCCCGTGGCGCAGGATCGATTGGCGGGCCGCGTCGAGCAACTGGCGCCTGCGGCGCTCGGCATTGGCCTTGCGCTCCTTCCTGGGTTTCGGCGTGGTCGGGTCGTTCATCGCCGGTCCGTCGAATGGGCCCTTCCGGAAGGGCAGGGGTGTTGGCGCATTTCTTGCACATAGAAGGCGTGCCGTCAGCCAAAAAAATTTATTTGAGCGCTTAAATAAATGTTTACCTCGCCGCCCTGGTGCCTTACCTTGTCGAGCGATAAGGCGGATTGGCCACGGTACTTGCCCGAAGGGGCAGGCTGGCGGGCGCAAGGCTCGGGCCGTTGCTGCCTGCAGCCTGAAATTGCCGCGCAAACACGCATGACCCAGGCATTATTGGAGAGCAGTCATGAACAAACATGCCTTCGGAGCTTCGCCCGATTCCGCGCACAATACCGACCTCGCCGAGGCCGACCGGCTTCACAACCTCCATCCGTGGGCGGCGATGGACGGTTGGCGCGAGGATGATTTCATGCGCGTGGAGGCGGCTGACGGCATTCATGTCTGGGACAGCAGCGGCAAACGCTTCATCGACGGGCCGGGCGGGATGTGGTGCGTCCAGATCGGGTATGGTCGCAAGGAGATGGCCGAGGCCATTTCCCGGCAGGTCATGAAGATGCCCTATGCCTCGCCGTGGTCGTCGACCTCCGCGCCGGCGGCCATTCTGGCCCGCAAGATCGCCGAAATGGCGCCGGGCGACCTCAACAACGTGCATTTCACCACCGGCGGCTCCACCGCCGTGGACAGCGCCATCCGGACCATGCATTTCCTGAACAACCGGCTCGGGCGGCCCGAAAAGAAGATCGTGATCGCCCGCGAGAAGGGTTACCACGGCTCCACATACCTGGCGGCCTCGGTGACCGGCAAGGAACGCTTCAAGACCCGTTTCGACACCGAAAAGCGGCTCGCGCGGTTCCTGCCCGATGTGAACCCCTACAAGCGCCCGCGGGGGATGAGCCTTGACGCGTGGTGCGACGCGAAGGTTGCCGACCTCGAGAACATGATCGCCGAGGTGGGCGCCGACAGGATCGGGGCTTTCATCGCCGAGCCGATCCTGTGCTCGGGCGGTGTGATCGTGCCGCCGCCGGGCTACCATAAGCGCACGCTCGAGATCTGCCGCGCGCATGACATCCTCTACATCTCCGACGAGGTGGTGACCGCCTTCGGCCGGCTGGGGCACTGGTTCGCGTCAGAAGACGTGTTCGGCATCACACCCGACATCATCACCTGCGCCAAGGGCCTGACCTCGGGCTACCTTCCACTGGGGGCGTGCATCATTTCGGATCGGGTGATGGAGCGGATGACCGGTCCCGACCAGGACGTGCTGTTTTCCAATGGCTATACCTATTCGGGGCATCCGGTGTGCTGTGCCGCAGCGCTCGAAAACATCGCGATCTTCGAGCGCGAGGGCATTCTCGAGCATGTCC
This sequence comes from Paracoccaceae bacterium, assembly GCA_007131945.1. GTDB lineage: Bacteria > Pseudomonadota > Alphaproteobacteria > Rhodobacterales > Rhodobacteraceae > Pararhodobacter. The sequence goes on from SLPP01000317.1 coordinate 17,377, forward strand.
GCGCCATCACGCCCCATTTCCAGAACCGGCTACGCAAACTGGGCGAGCAATTCGACATCGTTGGCGATGCACGGGGCATGGGGCTGCTGGGCTGCCTCGAGTGCCGCCCGGACCTGCACGACGAGAGCTTCGCGACCCAGATGCAGTTCGGCACAAGGCTCGATGCGATCTGCGAGGAGATGGGGCTGATCGTGCGGCCGCTGGTCAACATGGCGGTCTTCTCTCCGCCGCTGATCATCACCAAGGCGCAGATCGACGAGATGTTCGACATCATGGAAGCGGCGCTCGAAAGGCTCAGCGTGGAATACAACGGCTGACTGTGCCGCTCCGGCATGTTTCGGGATGCTTTCCGCGCCACTTTCCGGGCCGCTCCATGAGGCTTCACGGCGTTTTCGACTGAATGGCCATTCAAAAGAATTGATTCCCGGCCCACGCCCCTCTAACCATTGGTTCGGACCTGTCGAACCGCAATAGGGAGCGCGTGGATGTCCCAGACCATTCCTCGCCACGCCCGGACGGTGATCATCGGCGGCGGTTCCATCGGGTGCAACACGGCGTATCACCTGACGAAGCTGGGCCACCGGGATGTGGTGGTGCTCGAGCAGGGCAAGCTGACATCGGGCACCACCTGGCACGCCGCCGGGCTGATCGTGGCGGGGCTGCTGAAATCCGAAGCCGAATGCGCGATCTACACTCACGGCCGTGATCTCTACGCGCGTCTCGAGGAGGAAACGGGCCTCCCCACAGGGTTCCGCCAAGTCGGTTACCTGCAGATCGCTACCAATGAAGAGCGGGTGCACGAGATGCGACGCATCGCGCCCTTCATGCGCCGGTTCGGAATCGACAACCACGAGATTTCGGTGGCTCAGGCGCAAGAGATGTTCCCGATCGGCGACCTGAGCGACGTGAAGGCTGCATTCTTCATCCCTGAGGATGGCCGCGCGAACCCGGTTGACGTGACAATGTCGCTGGCCCGAGGGGCGCAGATGGGCGGGGCGCGGATATTCGAGGGCGTCCGCGTGGCGGAAATCCTTGCTGCCAAAGGCACGGCCACTGGCGTCCGGACCCAGGACGGCCAGACGATCACCGCCGAGAACGTGGTGATCTGCGCGGGCATGTGGGCCCGCCAGCTTGGCGCTGCCGCCGGCATCAGCCTGCCGCTGCAGGCGGCCGAGCATTACTACCTGATTACCGAGGCCATCCCCGGCCTGCCGCGTGACTTGCCGGTGCTGGAGGACCCCTCGACATACACCTACTACCGCGAGGAAGTCGGCGGCATGATGCTGGGCCTGTTCGAGCCGGGCGCCGCGGCATGGAAGCTCGATGGCATCCCCGACAACTTCAGCTTTGGCGAGATCGAGCCCGACTGGGACCGCGTCGGCCCCGATCTCGAGAAAGCCTACTCGCGTGTCCCCGCGACGCTGAACTACGGCGTCAGGAAGCTCTTTTGCGGGCCCGAAAGCTTCACCCCCGATCTGGCGCCCCTGGTCGGGCCGACGCCCGAGTTGCGCAACTGCTGGGTCGCGTGCGGAATGAACTCGCTCGGTATCCTTAACGGCGCGGGCACCGGCATGGTGCTCGCGCACTGGATCGTTGACGGACTGCCGCCGATCGACGTCACCGGGATCAATGTGAACCGGTTCACGAAGTCCGAAGCCACGCCCGCCTTTCGCCGCAACCGGACACCGGAGCTTCTGGGCAAGCTCTTCGGCCAGCATTTCCCCAACGAATCCTTCCACACGGCGCGCGATGTGAAGCGCTCGGTCCTGCACGACCGGCTGAAGGCCGCGGGCGCCTGGTTCACAGAAAGCCACGGCTGGGAACTGGCCGACTGGTTTGCCCCTTCACCCGATCAGGCGCGGGTGGAGAGATTCACCTGGGGCCGTCAGAACTGGTGGGAATGGCACGCGAGCGAGCACCGCGCGGCGCGCGAGGATGTGATCCTGATGGATATGTCGGCGATGTCGTGCTTCCTGGTGCAGGGGCGCGACGCCTGCGCGCTTCTCAACCGGCTGAGCTGCAATCAGGTGGATGTGCCTGTTGGCCGCGTCGTATACACCGCCTGGACCAACGAGCGTGGCGGGTTCGAGGCCGATCTGACCGCGACGCGGCTGGCCGAAGACCGCTTTCTGGTGGTCGTGGGCGAGAACTCGCATGGCCACACCGAGATGCGCCTGCGCCGCCACATCGGGCCTGACGATTTCGTCACCGTCACCGACGTGACCGCCGGGCGCGCCCAGATCAACATCCATGGCCCCAAGGCACGTGCCCTGCTTGAGCGGGTCTCGGGTGCCGACCTGACGAACGAGGGCTTTCCATTCATGACCGCGCGCGAGATCGACGTGGGATACGCCAATGTGCTGGCCATGCGCGTGACCTTCGTGGGCGAATTGGGGTGGGAGCTGCATGTTCCCTCCACACAGGCCGTGCAGGTCCATGACCTGCTGGTGGCGGCCGGGGCCGAGTTCGGGTTGCGGCATGCGGGCATGCAAACCCTGAATTCCCTGCGGCTGGAGAAGGCGTATCGCGACTTCGGGCTCGACGTGGACAACACCGACAACCCGATCGAGGCGGGGCTCGGGTTCGCGGTCAGGCTCGACAAGCCCGGCGGCTTCATCGGCCGCGATGCGCTGGCCGAAATCAAGGCGCGCGGCACGCCTGCAAACCGCATGCTGCAGTTCCTGCTTACCGACCCCGAGCCGCTTCTCTACGGCAACGAGCTCATCTATCTCGCCGATGCGCAGGTGGGCTATCTGCAGGTCGGAGGTTACGGGCATACTCTGGGCGGCGCCGTCGGCCTCGGTTTCGTCTCGCTCGACCAGCCGGTGACCGCCGGGATCGTGGCCGAGGGGCCGTGGCAGATCGAGGTTGCCGGAGAACGGATCGACGCCATCGCATCGCTCAAGCCGCTTTATGACCCGCAGTTGCAAAAGGTCCGGTACTGACACCGCGAGAGGGCGCGGCGCATGGCGGCGGCCTCAGCCGTCCGTTAGCACAACCTCGGCCGGTGTCATGGCGTGTTCCGTCCATGCGTAGAGCGAAAGGAACGGAGTCGCGCCGACCTGCGTCGCGTGGATGCGCATCGGCGGGTTCCAGACCGGCTCCCACGCGGGCAGGGGCGCGAACCCGCCGCGCCCGTTGAACCGCCAGCCATGCGGACCGGTGAGCGGCAGATACAGCTCAGGCGCCAAGTGGCGGTGGTCGCGGTAAAGGATTTCCGGCGCGACCAGGAAGAACCCGAGGTTGAAATCGTCTACCAAGAAGGGTGCGTCTTCTTCGCCTATGAGCGAGGCAAAGGCATGACCCGACGCGAACTCGGGGCCTATCAGGTGTGGCGGGTATGCGTCGTAGCTGACCCAGCGAAGGCTTCGCGCCGCCGCGGCGAGCGCCGGGACCAGGCCATGTCGCGGATCGGCGGCGGCCAGGGCGGCGGGCAGGTGGCGCGCGACGATCTCCGGCCAGAGCGGCTGCACGGCGGTCTCCGCGCCGTGATGGAACCGTGCCCGAACCGCCGAGCCCGCCGGTTCGGGCAGGGCGGCAAGGGTTTCGCGCACGGCGCCGAGCAGCGCGGCGATGCTCATTGCATGATCCGCAGCAACGCATCGGCATTGCCGATCCGCCGCAGCTCCGCCAGCGGATCGGCGCGGTCGTCCATGGCGAGGGCACGAAAGGTCTCGAGCGCGTCTTCGCCCAGGTCACCACGCAGGCAGAACCACATGGCCGCTGCGTAGCGCCGCCGCCCCGAGCCCGCCAGCCCTGCCGGAAGGGAAAGCTCGGTCCTCATGCGCGTCAGTTCCTCCATCGCTTCAGGACTGGCAGGCAAGCCGCTCATTGGTTTCGACCATCCGGCTTTCACCGGGGTTTTCCTCAAGCTGCAGGACCGGCAGCGCTTCGCGAAGTCCGTCGTGATGGGCGCGCACACCGATCTCGTGGTCGGAGAGGTGAAAGCCGGGAAAGGCCGAGGAGCGCATTGCCTCATCAGACCACATGGAAAGCCGGATGTCCTCCTGATAGGTTTCGCGGTCGATCCGGCAGGCGAGATAGCGGGCTGCGCGCTGGCGTCGGGTCTCGGACGGGAAGCGGTAGGTGCGCCCGCGCAGCCGCGTGTTGCGGGTGTCGATCGGAAAATCCTGGTAGAACTGCACCGATTCCGGTGTCACCCCGATCACGTTGTTCGGAAAGAGCCCGTAATAGGCCCAACGCGCCTGCGCCCAGTCGGGCAGATGCGCGGCGGGTTCCGCCAGCGTCCGGTAGTGGCGCACCGACCAGCGTCGCCCGGTATGGTCGTTATAGGGCGCCACGGCACGGTTCATTCCCTGCGCCATCACCTCGTCGCGATACCCTTCGCCATAGAGGTCCTGCAGCGCCGGATGGGCCATGGCGACGTGATAACCCTCGTTGTCGACGTCACGCACCGACTTCCAGTTTACCGGCACCTCGCCATGATAGTAGCCCTGCGCGGGCACCAGAGTTTCCATGCGGAACGGCGCAAGCTCGGCGTCGAAACGGGCGAAAAGCTCGGCAACCGGCGGCTGCGGGCCGGGGCGGGCACGGACGAACAGGAAGCCGTGCCAGATTTCCAGTTCCATTTCGATCAGCCCGAATCGGCTGCGGTCCATCTTGCCGAAGCTCGATGGCCTTGCCGGGCCGCGCAACGAGCCGTCGAGGTTGTAGACCCAGCCATGAAACGGACAGACGAGCGCGCCCTTGCACCGGCCCGCGGGCTCGGCCACCACCCGCGCGCCACGGTGGCGGCAGAGATTGTGGAACGCCCAGACCTCTCCCCGGGAATCCCGCAAGACGAGGGCGCGCTCGTCCGCGAAGTCGAAGGCGAGAAAACCGCCCGGTTCGGGGATGTCGGACACATGCCCGGCGATCTGCCAGTGCGTGGCGAACAGCTCTTTCTTCTCCAACTCGGTCAGCGCCGGCGAATGGTAGGTCCAGGCGGGAAGGCCGGTCCGCTGGTCGTCGCGCAGCGGGGTGTCGAGTGCTTCTCTCATGACGCATCTTTCATCTCGGCGGGCAGGCGGGCGCGCAGCCAGGCGTGGAACTGCGCGATCTCGAATTCCTGCGGCATCAGCGTGCCGGCGGTGTAGCGCTCCGAGGCAAGGCCGCGCTGGTTCATCTCGCAGGCCATCGCGTCCTCGTCGACGACCTGTGCGGAGAAATCGACCGCATCCGCCAGATCGAAGCCGGGCGCGGCCAGCGTTTCCGGCGGAAACAGCCAGTCGATGGTCAGCAACGTCCGTTCCGGACCCATCGGGGTGAGCGTGCCCACGCGCAGGAAATCCACATGCGCGGTGATGTAGCATGTCGGGTAGAAGGTCAGGAAACTTGCACCCGCCGCGCGCTCGGCCTCGGTCAGGTCCGGAAATTCCGGCCCGCAGGGTCTGCCGCTGACGGTCCAGGTGCTGGCGCCCTCGCTCAGCACCGGGAGCTGCGGGCCGTCCGGGCTCCACTCCGCGGCCTCGTTCGGTGCGTTGATGCCGCGCGCGAAGACCGGCACGCGCTGCGACAGGTTGGGGTGCACGCCGGGGCAATGCAGGCATTCGTTGTAGTTTTCCCAGAAGATCTTCCAGTTGCAGGCCATGTCCCATTGCCGGCGATGCCCGCGCGCCAGTCCTTCCAGCGGCCAATTGTCCAGTGTCGGTAGACCCGGGATCGGCGCCTGCGTGAAATCCGGCGGGGTGTCGGACAGGCAGACGAAGAGAAAGCCGCGCCATTCGTGCAGATGGACGGGGAAGAGGCCGTGCTCCTCCTTGCGGAAATCGCCGGTGGGCGTGCCGAAGGCGGTGGAGATCAGCCGGCCCTGTGTGTCGTAGGTCCACTGATGATAGGGGCAGGTGATGCGGCGGCCGTGGATCGGGCCCTCGGCGGCGCAGAGTTCGGCGCCGCGGTGCCGGCAGGTGTTGTGGAAAGCGCGGAGCGCGCCCGCCTCGTCGTGGACGAGGATCAGCCGCTGGCCGACCAGTTCGACGGGCCGGATCGTGCCCGCCGGCAGCTCTGCCCGTCGGCCGACATAGACCCAGGATGTCTTCCACACATGCTCCACCTCCGCGGCATGCCAGTCAGGATCGCGATAGGCGTCGCGCGGCAGGGTGGGCGGGCAGTGATCCAGGAGCGGCGAGTCGGGGTGAAAACGGCCGGGATGCGACATGGCAGACCTCAGAACATGCCGGGCGGCGTCGCGCGGCGCCGCTTGGGGCTGGAGAAGGGACGATCGACGATGCGGGCGGGCAGCATCAGCTTGTGATACTGAAGCTCGCGCAGGGCATAGATCTCGGCGCGCAGCCGATCGCCGGCATCGCGATGCCAGGGGCGGCGGATCTGCGCGAGGGCGAGGTTGCGCTTGGTGGTGGGCGACCACGCGGCGGCGGTGACTTGGCCCACCGCCTTCTTGCCATCCAGATAGAGTTCCGCGCCCTCGGCGGGGACGTTGCCGTCTATGTCGAGGCCCACCAGCGCCCAGCGCAGCGTGTCGCCGGCGCGGGCGGCGCGGATGGCGTTGCGGCCGTTGAAGCGGCCCTTGTCCAGATCGACCATCCAGCCCAGGCCGATCTCGTCGGGCTGGCGGGCACGGTCCGGGCGCAGCACCTGTTCGGCGCAGACGAAATCCATGTTGGCGATGATGAAGCCGGCCTCGATCCGCGCGATGTTCAGCGCCTCGGTGCCCACCGGGCGCAGCCGGTGCGGCGCCCCCTCGGCCATGAGGTGATCCCACAGATCGAGCGCGCGGTCCGGCGTGGTCCAGATCTCGTAGCCCAGATCGCCGGTGAAGCCGGTGCGCGACACCATCACCGGACCGGCCGGGCCCAGATGCACCTCGGCCAGGCGGAAGGGCTTCAGGCCGGCCAGGTCCGCCCCGCCCGCCGCCGACAGCACGGCGAAGGAGGTCGGTCCCTGCAGCGACAGCCCGGCGATGGCCTCGGTCTCGTCGCGGATGGACAGGTCAAAGCCGATGGCGCTGTCCTGCAGCCACGGCAGGTGGCGTTCCTGACAGCAGAGACGAAAGCGGTCCTCGCCCAGCCGGAAGAGCGTGCCGTCATCCAGCACATGGCCGGCATCGTTGCACCAGGCGGTGTACTGGACCGCCCCCACCGGCAAGCCCGAGGCGCGGCGCAGGGTCAGGCGGTCCAGGTAGGCGGCGGCCTCGGGCCCCTCGATGGCGTATTTGATCATCGGCGAGATGTCGTAGAGGCTGGCCGAGTTGCGGATCGCGCTGTGCTCCATCGCCACATCGCCGAAATTCAACGCCGTGGTGACGCCCGCCCAGGGCGCCCAGGCATTGAGCACGTTCGCCGCCGCCACCCGTGGGTGGAACGGGCTGCGCATCAGCGGCGTGCGGAAGTGATGACGCAGGTCGTTCATGCTGCCCCCAGGATCTCATTGGCCGCGTTCCAGCCCGCGGTGCCGGAAATTCCCCCGCCCGGATGGCTGCCCGCCCCGGCCAGCCACAGCCCCGGCACGGGCGTCGCGTAACGCGCGATGCCCACGGCGGGGCGCATGAACAGCATTTGTTCCACCGCCAGATCGCCCTGATGCCAGCTGCCGCCGACCAGCCCGTGGCGCGCGGCGATGTCGGCCGGGGTCAGAAGCTCGACCGCGGTGATCAACTCGCCGATGCCGGGCGCGTGGGCTTCCAGTTGCTTCAGGATGGCAGCTTGCAGCGCATCGCGCCCGGCCTCCCAGCCGCCGCGCGGCGAGTAGGGGGCGTATTGCGCGACGATGGACAGCACATGGTGGCCGTCCGGCGCGAAGCCCGGATCATGCGCGGTGGGGCAGGTGATCTCCATCACCGGTGCGGGGCTGAATTCGCCGTACTTGACGTGGTTGAAGGCGTTTTCCACGGCATCGGAAGACGGCGCGATAACCAGCCGATGGCGCAGATCGGCGCCGCGGAAATCCGGCGCGCCCTTGAGCGCCAGATGCAGCTTGGCCGCCGTGCCGCGCATACGGATGTTGGTCAGCCGGCGCACTAACCCGGTTTCGATCTGCCGCGCGCCGAGAAGGTCCATGAAGGTGGTGCGCGGGTTGGCGGTGGAGATGACGCACCGCGCGGCGATCTCCTCGCCGCTTTCCAGCCGGACGCCGGTGGCCCGGTCGCCATCGCTGAGCACCCGGTCGACGCGGGCGGCGCAGCGCAACTCGGCGCCGGTGGCACGCACTGCCTCGGCCAGCGCGGTGGCCAGCGCCCCCATGCCGCCGCGCGGCCAGCGGATGCGCCCAGCATCGCCCGAGAGCCGATGCCACAGCAGAAACAGCGAGTTCGGCGAGCGCGGGCCGAGGAAGGCGCCCAGCGTCGCATCGAAGGCGATAAGCCCGCGCAGCCGGTCGTCGGTGAGGTCTTCCTGCACGACGTCATGCACGTTTATCAGGATCATCCGCAGGAACTCCTGCATCTCCTCGCGGCCCAGCCGGCGCAGGTTCAGCCCGGCACGGCCCAGCGCCAGCAGGTTGCCCTTGCCGCCGCCCTTGCCGGGCAGCGGGGGCGTGATCTCGCGCAGCGGCCGCAGGATCTCGGTATGGCGCAGCAGCCGGCCGCGCAGGGCGGTCCAGCGCTGAGCTTCGGCCTCCTCGAGGCCCTGCACGGCCTCGCCATAGGCGCCGTTCAGGGTCAGGTGCCCGCCGTCCGACGAAAGGGCCGTGGTGGCCATTGCGTCGACGGCCCAGTCCAGCCCGTGGCGTTCCGGCTTCAGCGCGGCCAGCATCCGCGTGTCCAGATGCGTGACCAGATGCGCCAGCCCGTCCACGCGGTAGCCTGGCGCGAATTCGCCCGTCAGCGCGCCGCCGCCGGGGGTGTCGGCGGCATCCAGCACCAAGACCTTCTGGCCGGCCTGCGCCAGCCGTCCGGCGCAGGCGAGGCCGTTCACGCCGCCACCGATGATGATGGCGTCAAAGGACGGGGTAGGCATCGCGCATCTCCGTTCTGTTGCCGACACCGCCGCGCACGCTGCGCAGGATTTCGGCCGCCGCGTTGCGCCCTGGCGCGCCCATGACGCCGCCGCCCGGATGCGTGGAGGACCCGCACATCCACAGATCCGGCACCGGACCGCGATACTGCGCATAACCCGGCACCGGCCGGTTGAAGAGAAGCTGGTCGAAGGTGAGTTCGCCCTGGAAGATGTTGCCGTCCGTCAGGCCGACCTCGGCCTCGAGCTCGCGCGGGGTGCGCACCTCGACATGCAGGATGCGCTGCTTGAAGCCGGGCGCGTGGTCCTCGATCTGATCGATCACCGCCTTGCCGAAAGCGTCGCGGTCGTTGTCGGTCCAGTCGCGCTCGCCGTCGGACCCGTTCCTGAGCTTCGGCGGGCAGTACTGCACGAAGCAGGACATGAAATGCTTGCCCGGCGGGGCCATCGTTGGGTCGATCATGCTGGGAATCATCGTGTCCTGGAAAGGATCGGCAGACCAGCGCCCGGCCTTCCAGTCGTCATAGGCGCGTTCCGCCCGTTCGATGGAATCGGTGAAATGCAGATCGCCGCGCAGGCAGGGCGAGCCATCTGGCAGGGCAGGAAACTCCGGCGCGCCATCCAGCGCGATGTTCAGCTTGCCCGACGAGCCGCGCGACTTGAAGCTGCGCACCCGGCCCAGGAAATCCTCGGGCAGGTCCGAGGGGTCCATGCAGGTCAGGAAGGTGCGCTTGACGTCCATGTTCGAGATCACGCGCCGCGCGCGGATTTCCTCGCCATCATCCAGCACCACGCCCTCGGTGCGGCCGGACCGCACCAGGATGCGCGCGACCGGCGCGTTCTCGCGCAGCGTGCCGCCCGCGGCGCGGAAGGATGCGGCCAGCGCCTGAGACACCGCACCCATGCCTCCGCGCGCGTAGCCCCAGGCGCCGATATTGCCATCCACGTCGCCCATGTAGTGATGCAGCAGTACATAGGCCGTACCCGGCGACATCGGCCCCAGCGCCGTGCCGGTGATCGCGGCCACGGTCATGTAGGCCTTGAGCGTGTCGTTCTCGAAATACTCGTCCAGGTAGTCGCTGATGCTCATCGTCCAGAAGCGCACCATGTCGGCCGCGTCATCCGCGCCCAAGGCCAGGAACTGGCGAGCCAGATAGGCCATCTCCGACAGATCGCGCGGCTTGAACGAGGCCGGATCGGGCGGGGTGCGCATCAGAAGCGGGCGGATGAAGCGGCAATGGCGCATCAGGTCGCGCGCGTAGCGGTCGTAGTTCTCCGCGTCGCGCGGCGAGTGTCGGGCAATTTCGCGGCGGTTCGCCTCGTGGTCGCGATAGGTGGCCAGATAACCGCCATCGCGCTGGAATACCGCGCCCCCCTCATAGGGCAGCACCTGCAGGCCGTGCGCCGGAAGATCCAGATCGCGCATGATCTCCGGTCGGAAGAGCGAGCAGACATAGGAGCAGTTGGAATAGGTGATGCCCGGATATAGTTCCCGGCTGACGGCGGCGCCGCCGATCCAGTCGTTCTTTTCGACGACCAGCACATCCAGCCCGCTTCGCGCCAGATAGCTGGCCGTCACGAGGCCGTTATGCCCCGCACCGACGACGATCGCATCCCAGATGCGGTTCGAGGCGCGCGGGGTGGACGGGGCAACGGTATCCTTCATCTGTATCCTCGGCTGCGTTTCCAGTTGTTCCGGCGCGATCGGCGCCCACGTCAGTCTTCTTGCGCTGGGATTATCTGCTTGCTACGGTAGGCTGGAAGGTTTTGATTGAGATGTCAATCAGAATGGAAGGCGGGTGACGATGGCCGGAAAAACCGAGGCTGCGGCGGCAGAGGCGCCCGCCGAACGGGTTCCGCGAAAGGCAAGTCCGGCTGTGCGCCGAGAGCAGCTGATCGAGGCGACGATCGAGGTGCTGGCCGAGCGCGGCTTCTCGCGCACGCGCACGGCCGAGGTGGCGGCGCGCGCCGGGGTCGCCTATGGCCTGGTGAATTTCCACTTCCGCACCAAGGACACGCTCCTCAGCGAGACACTGACCTACCTGGCCGACGAATACCGCCAGAACTGGACGCAAGCGCTGGAAAAGGTGCCGCCGGACGATCCAGCACGACAGCTTCACGCACTGATCGAGGCGGATTTCTCACCCCCCGTGTTCACCCCGGCGCGGCTTGCGGCCTGGTGCGCTTTCTGGGGCGAGGCGCAGAGCCGCCCGATGTATCAGGCGCAATGCGGATCGAACGACCGGGCCTATTTCCTGATGCTGGAACGCGTCTGCGCCCGGCTGACCCATGCGGGCGGCTACGCGCTGAACCCCACCCGCGCCGCGCGAATCCTGCGGGTGACAATGGAGGGCACCTGGCTGGACCTGATCACCATGACCGAACCCTATTCGGGCGATGAGGCGAAGGCCACGATCTTCACCTGCGCTGCAGCGCTGTTTCCAGCGCATTTCACCGAACACGGCCTGAAGGCAGGTGCGTCGGTGGATGGCGTGGCGGGCAGGACCGCGCCAGGCAAGCAAGACTGACAAGAAGCACCCAGCAGAGGGACAATTTCGCGATGGGCGCAGCGGATGGCGAAGTCGAGTACACCGACAAGATGATCAGCTTTCTGGAGGCCGTCTGGGGCGAAGGCTACCTTTCCCCCGGCGGCCCAGACGAGGTGGACCGGATCGTCGCCGGGATCGACCTGCGCGGCAAGACGCTCTTGGATATCGGCTGCGGCTCGGGTGGAATCACGCTGCATCTGGCGCGGACCCACGGCCCGGCGAAAGTCATCGGTTTCGATGTCGAAGCGCCGGTGCTGGAGGTGGCGCGCGGCCGCGCCGAGAAGGAGGGGTTGGCCGACAAGGCGGAATTCGTGCAGGGCGCGCCGGGGCCGCTGCCCTTTCCCGATGGCAGTTTCGATATCGTCTTTTCCAAGGACGCGCTGATCCATATCCCCGACAAGGGCGCGCTGTTCCAAGACGTGTTCCGCCTGCTGCGCCCCGGTGGCTGGTTTGCTGCGTCGGACTGGCTGATCGGGCACGACGGCGAGCCCACACCCGAGATGCGCGACTACATGGCCGCCGAAGGGCTTTCCTTCGCCATGGCTTCGCCCGGCCGCTATCTGGAGGCGATGAAAGCGGCAGGCTTCACCGAGGTAGCCGAGATCAGCCGCAATGACTGGTACCGTGGGGTGGCGCGTGAGGAGCTTGCCCGGATGGAGGGGCCCCTCTACCAGCAGGCCGTCGCCGCCGTGGGCGAAGAGCATCTGAAATGGAATATCGAGATCTGGCGCAAGATGCTGGTGGTGCTGGACAG
>SLPP01000140.1 GCA_007131945.1 Paracoccaceae bacterium
AGCATCACGAAGCGGATCACCTCGCCCGGCCAGCCCTGATCCAGCAGGTCCCGCACGGTGAAGAAGTTGCCGAGGCTCTTCGACATCTTCTTGCCCTCGACCTGCACCATCTCGTTGTGCATCCAGACCCGCGCGAAGCCGGTACCGGGATGGGCGCAGCAGCTTTGTGCGATCTCGTTCTCGTGGTGGGGAAACTGCAGGTCGAGGCCGCCGCCGTGGATGTCGAAACTCTCGCCCAGCAACTCCTGCGCCATCGCCACGCACTCGGTGTGCCAGCCGGGGCGCCCCCGGCCCCAGGGGCTGTCCCAGCCGGGCTCATCCACCGCCGAGGGCTTCCAGAGGACGAAATCCATCGGGTCGCGCTTGTAGGGCGCCACCTCGACCCTTGCGCCGGCGATCATGTCGTCGACCGACCGGCCCGAGAGCCGGCCATAGTCGGGATAGGCGCGCACGTCGAACAGGACATGCCCCTCGGCCTCGTAGGCGCAACCCTTGGCGATGAGCGCCGCGATCATGGCGACCATCTGGCCGATATATTCGGTGGCGCGCGGCTCGTGCGTCGGGCGGAGCGCGCCGAGCGCGTCCATGTCGGCGTGATACCAGCCGATCGTCTCGTCGGTGAGCCTGCGGATGATGGCGTTCAGGTCGCGGCTGTCGCCCGCCGCCTGCATCTCTCTCGCGCGCGCGTTGATCTTGTCGTCGACGTCGGTGAAGTTGCGCACATAGGTGACGTGGTCCGCCCCGTAGACATGGCGCAGGAGCCGATAGAGCACGTCGAAGACGACGACCGGCCGGGCGTTGCCCAGATGCGCGCGGTCGTAGACGGTGGGGCCGCAGACATACATCCGCACGTTCGACGGATCGAGCGGGTCGAAGACCTCCTTGCGGCGGGTCAGCGAGTTCGTCAGCCGGATCGTGACCATGGAAGCCTCCGATGGCCCCTGCGGCACCCCTGCGCGGGACCGGGCTGTCTTTCCATGGGAGAGATGCGCCCCGCGCGACCGGTCGTCAGCGGGTAATGCAGCAGCAGGCGGTGATGCGCGTGCGGTTCATGGCGTTCCGACTAGCACCGGGCGGACGCGCGTGCAAGCAGCGAGATCAGCGCCGGCGCAGGCGCGACTCGCGCCAGGCCATCAGCAGCCCGCCGGCCATGATGATCGCCGCCCCGGCGATGCTGGCGCCGTCGGGGCGGATGCCGAAGACCGCGATGTCGAAGAGCGCCGCCCAGACCAGCGTGAGGTAGAGAAACGGCGTGACGTAGCTCGCATCGGCGCGCGCGAAGGCGATCAGCAGCAGCACCTGCCCGGAGACCATCAGGACGCCGACGCCGGCCAGCGCGCCCCACTGCGCGGCATCTTCGGGCCAGTGGAAGAACGGGATTACCGCGAGCGTGGCAATCAGCGCGCCCATGGCGTTGTTCACCGGCATGATCTGCTGCGGCGGCTCGCGCCCGGTCAGGCGCTTGATCACGATCCCCTCGAGCCCCATCGCCAGCGCCGCGCCGAGCGCCAGAAGCGCGGCGGGCTGAATCATCCCGTCGCCGGGGCGCAAGAGCACGACCGCGCCGACGAGGGCGAGCACCGCCGCCGTCCAGCGCCAAGGGCCGACGCGCTCGCCGAGGAGCGGGATGGCGAAGAGCATCGTCGCGATCGGGCTGAGAAAGCTCAGCGCGCTGGCATCGGTGAGCGGGATGCGCGCCGCGGCGGCGAAGAGGAGCGCCCCGCCCAGCCAGCCGAGGGTGGTGCGCAGAAGATGCAGCCCCCAGGCCGGCCGCGGCGTCGCCGCCGGCAGCGCGCGCACGCGGCGCGGCAGCAGGGCGAGCACCACGACCACCGCCAGGAAGCCGAAGACGAAGCGCGCCTGGCTGACCTGAAGCGCGCTGATCGGCGTGCCCAGCGCGCCCGAGCCCAGCGCCTTGGCCAGCAGCGTCGTGCCGGCGAAGAAGGCCGTGGCGAACACCATCAGGAGGGCGGCGAGAAGGGCGGGCGCGGGCATCGTCAGACGCGAGCGGAGCGGGGAGCGGCCGGCTCAGGCCGGTGGCAATATCCGGCGAGCGGCGCCCGGGCGAGCCGCAGTCGGACGAGTGTCCAAATTTGGACGTTTTTCCAGTTCCCTGTAATCATTCGACAAAACCACTGCCGTTAACCACAACGAAACCTTCGGAAAGTGACCCGCCGGGAGAGGCGTCAACCGGCTTCGAAAGCCCGCGCGCCACGGATCGGGTCGCGGAATCCTGCGGTCTCTCCTAGTCGCTTCGCAGGTGAAATACCAGTGGCCTTGACCGCGTCGTTCCCCGGCGCGAGGATCGGGTATGGGCCAGGACCATCAGATGGTGCGCGCGATCTGCGCCGGGTTGCCCGGGGCCGAGCTGACCGATCCCTGGGGCGGCGGGCATGACGCCTGGAAGGTCGGCGGCAAGCTCTTCGCGCTGATCGGCACGATGAATACCGGCGTCTCGGTCAAATGCGCCGATGTCGAGAGCGCGCAACTGCTGGTCGACCTCGGCC
>SLPP01000087.1 GCA_007131945.1 Paracoccaceae bacterium
ACCGCACGATCCGCCATTTCCCCTGGCCGAAGTCGATGCGCTGGGGCGCGGGAACGCTGCGCTGGGTCCGCCCGCTGCATTCGATCCTGTGCATCCTGACCACCGAGGCGGGGGCCGAGGTTGTCCCGCTCGAGATCGACGGCATCCGCGCGGGCGATGTCACCCGCGGCCACCGCTTCATGGCGCCCGAGCCGTTTTCCGTAACATCATTCGAGGATTACGCGGCGAAGCTCAGGCTCGCCTTCGTCATGCTCGACCCGCAGGCGCGGGCCGAGACGGTCCTGCACGAGGCCGAGAACCGCGCCTTCGCGCTGGGGCTGGAACTGGTCGAGGACCGCGCGTTGCTCGCCGAGATCGCCGGCCTCGTCGAATGGCCCGTCGTGCTGGTGGGCGAGATCGGCGCCGAGTTCCTCGACCTGCCGCCCGAGGTGCTGCAGACCTCGATGCGCGAGCACCAGAAGTTCCTGTCCCTGCGCGACCCGAGATCGGGCCAGATCACCCGCTTCGTCACCGTCGCGAACCGCGAGACGGCGGATCACGGCGCCACCATCCTCGCCGGCAACCGCAAGGTGCTGGCTGCGCGCCTCGCCGACGCAAAATTCTTCTGGGAGAATGACTTGCGGGTGGTTTCTGAGAAGGGACTCGAAGGCATGGCCGCCGGCCTCGCCCAGGTCACCTTCCACAACAAGCTCGGCAGCCAGGCCGACCGCATCCACCGCATCGAGGCGCTGGCGCGCGAAATCGCCCCCCCCGTCGGCGCCAAGCCCGACCTCGCCGCCGAGGCCGCCCGCGTCGCCAAGGCCGACCTGCAATCGGCGATGGTCGGCGAATTCCCCGAACTGCAGGGCACGATGGGCGTCTATTACGCCCGCGCCGCCGGCCTTCCGGAAGCGGTCGCGCAAGCCTGCAAGACCCACTACCAGCCCCTCGGCCCGAACGACGAAGTCCCCACCGACCCCGTCGCCGTCGCCGTCGCGCTCGCCGACAAGATCGACACGCTGACCGGCTTCTGGGCGATCGACGAGAAACCGACGGGATCGAAGGACCCCTACGCGCTGCGTCGGGCGGCGTTGGGGGTAATTCGACTGACAATTGCCAATGGGCACCGCCTCTCACTGCGCGGCTTGATTGCAGTTGGCACACTTCGGCAGGCGAGAAGCGCGTTTGGCGTTGCAAGTGCACTTGTTGCGCGCGAAGCAGTGCCCGGCCTCACTGCCTGGGCGGGCGTGGACAATCAGCATTCACAGGCTCTAGAGCGTCTTTCTCGCGAAACCGAATCTTACGCAGAAGTCTACGATGCATCCATTCGTTCCCGGCGCGACTTCGCTGACTTAGAAGATGCTCTCGATACCTTAGACATTTCCGCGAGCGCGCACCAAGTTTTTGAGAACGCCAACGATCTCCTCGCCTTCTTCCACGACCGCCTGAAGGTCCACCTGCGCGAGCAGGGCATCCGGCACGATGTCATCGACGCGGTGCTGGCCATGCCCGGCGCCGACGACCTCGTGCTTCTGGTCAGGCGGGCCGAGGCGCTCGGCGACTTCCTCAAGACCGAGGATGGCGAGAACCTCGTCCTCGGCTTCCGCCGCGCCGCCAACCTGCTGGCGCAGGCCGAGGAGCGCGACGGCGTGGAATACTCCTTCGGTCCCGACCCCAAGCTCGCCGAGACCGAGGAGGAACGCGCCCTCTTCGCCGCGCTCGACGCCGCCGAGGCCGCCATCGCCCCGGCGATGGCAACCGAGGACTTCGCCGGAGCCATGCGCGCCATGGCCGCGCTGCGCGCGCCCATCGACGCCTTCTTCGACACCGTGCAGATCAACACCGAGAACGAGATCATCCGCCGCAACCGGCTGAACCTGCTGCACCGGATCCGCGAAACCTGCCTGCAGGTCGCCGATCTTTCGCGCCTCGAAGGCTGACCGGACCCGCCGCCGCGGCCTCCAGCGCCTCCCGAACCACGACATCTTGCGGTTTCGCGCGCCGCAGGACACAAGGCCGAGTCAACTCCGGCGCGACCCGAAACTGCCGATTCTTTTCATCTTTCGCGCCATTCGTGTCGAAATTTTTCACGAGACGGGCCTTCCTTGTCGATCTTGCGACATTTTTCCGCCTCGAGGAGCCGGTTGCGCAACCTTGCGCACCCACCCCGTTCCCGTCCCGCAAATGTCCCGACGGATCGCCAGCGGCCCGGGCAGCGCCGGCGACGGGGCAGCGCCCCCTCCCTCTCGCAAATTCCCCCGCTTGCGCAGGCCCTTGAAACCCCTATCCTGCGCCGGTCAGGAGACCCCGCATGCCCACCCGCGCCACCGCCCGTTCCTACGTCGATTTCACCGAGATCACCCATTCCGCCCCGATCTCGCTGCGCAGCCACGGCTGGCGGGCGAAATGCCTGCAGCGGCTCATTCGCCTCGACCTGCCGGTGCCGCGCACCGTCGCGCTCTCCTTCGAGGCGGTCCATGCCATCGCCGCCGGCCACGTGCCGAACATGACCTCGCTTCTCGGCCGGTTCGATGCCGGGCAGCTGCTCTCGGTCCGGCCGAGCTCGGAGAATCCCGACTGGGGCGGTCCCGGGGCGCTGCTCAACATCGGCATGAACGACGAGCGCCACGCCGCCATCGCCGAGGCGCATGGCGAGCCGGTGGCGACCGCGCTGTATCTGCGCTTCGTGCAGGCCTATGCCCAGCATGTCGCGCGGCTCGATCCCGATCTCTTCGAGGCGACCGAGCCGAGCAAGGCGGCGCTGCGCGCCGCGCTGCGCGACTATGCCGCCGAGCTGGAGGAACCCTTTCCGCAGGATCCGGCGCGCCAGCTGACCGAGGTGCTGCGCTCGATGGCGCGGGCCTGGGACGGCACCTCGGCGCGGCTCCTGCGCCAGGCCAAGGGGGCGCCGGCCGAGGCCGGGCTGGGTCTCGTCGTGCAGGCGATGGCCGGCGGTTACGGCGCCGGCGACAGCGGCGCCGGCGTGATCCAGTACATCGACCCGGTGACCGGCGCCGAACAGGTCACCGGCCGTTACGCGATCCACGGCCAGGGGCGCGAGTCGGTGGCCGACAATCCGCAGGCGATCTTCCTGCGCCGCGACCGCCGCGGTCCCTCGCTCGAGGAACAGCACCCCGAGGCCTTCGCCGAGCTCCTGCGCCACGGCGCCATCTGCCGCGAGAAGCTGCGCGAGGAGATGCAGATCGAGTTCACCATCGAGAACGGCAGGCTCTGGGTGATCGACGCGCTGAAGGTGCCGCGGTCGAGCCGGGCGGCGGTCGCCGTGGCGGTGCGGCTGGCCGAGGACAACATCATCACCCGCAAGGAGGCGCTGATGCGGGTCAAGCCGCGCGCGCTGTCCGAGCTTCTGCACCGCCAGGTCGACCCGCGCGGGACCCGCGACGTGATCGCCCGCGGCATCGCCGCCAGCCCCGGCGCGGCGACCGGGCGGATCGTCTTCACCTCGAGCGCGGCGCAGGCGGCCGCAGCGCGCGGCGAGGACTGCATCCTCGTGCGCCGCGAGACCTCGCCCGAGGACATCCGCGGCATGCACGCCGCCGTCGGCGTGCTGACCGAGCGCGGCGGCATGACCAGCCACGCCGCGGTGATCGGCCGCGGGCTGGGCCTGCCCTGCATCGTCGGCGCCAACGGCATCCGCATCGATCCGCGCGCGCGCGAGCTGCAGGCCGGCGCGCGGCGGCTGAGCGAGGGCGAGCTGATCACCGTCGACGGCAGCACCGGCGAGGTGCTCGCCGGCGCCGTGGCGATGCTGGAGCCGGCGCTCGACGACCCGTTTCACACGCTCCTCGACTGGGCCGACGCGCTCTGCGACATCGGCATCCGCGCCAATGCCGACACGCCGGCCGACGCCCGCATCGCGCGCGACTTCAACGCCGAGGGGATCGGCCTCTGTCGGACCGAGCACATGTTCTTCGAGAACGACCGGCTGACGGTGATGCGCGAGATGATCTTCGCCGATGACGCGGCCGACCGCGCCGCGGCGCTGGAGCGGCTGCTGCCGATGCAGCGGGCGGATTTCACCGAGCTCTTCCGCATCATGCAGGGCCTGCCGGTCTGCATCCGGCTCTTCGATCCACCGCTGCACGAATTCCTGCCGCATACGCGCGAGGGGATGCGCCAGCTCGCCGACGCGCTCGACAAGCCGCTGTCGGAAGTCATTCGCCGGGCCGAGGATCTGGCCGAGTTCAACCCGATGCTGGGCATGCGCGGGGTGCGCCTCGGCATCGCCATGCCCGAGATCTACGAGATGCAGGCGCGCGCCATCTTCGAGGCGACGATCGAGGTCGGGCGCAGCGGACAGCCGGTCGTGCCCGAGATCATGATCCCGCTGGTTTCCGCCATGCGCGAGGTCGAACTGGTCAAGGCGCGGATCGACGCGGTCGCGGCGGCGGTGCGGGTGGCCAAGGGCGAGGCCTTCGACTACCGGCTCGGGGTCATGGTCGAGACGCCGCGCGCGGCGCTGCGCGCCGGCGAGATCGCGCAGCATTCGACCTTCCTCTCCTTCGGCACGAACGACCTGACGCAGATGACCTACGGGCTCAGCCGCGACGATGCCGGGCGCTTCATGTCGCATTACGTGCAGAACGGCGTCTTCGCCGAGGATCCGTTCCACCGGCTCGATACCGAGGGGGTGGGCGAGCTTCTGCATATCGCCGCGGCGCGCGGGCGGGCGGTGCGCAAGGACCTGACGCTGTCGATCTGCGGCGAGCACGGCGGCGATCCCGATTCGATCGCCTTCTGCCGGGCGGCGGGGTTCGATTACGTCTCGTGTTCGCCCTTCCGGGTGCCCGTGGCCCGGCTCGCGGCCGCGCAACTCACGATTGTCGGTCGCGAGGCGGCCGACGCGATGCCCGACCTGCGCTGACAAGGCGCGCCGCGCCGCACCCGACGGAAAGATCCCGAAACGCCCGCGCGGCCATGTCGCGCGCGGGTTGTGCTGCATTGCAGCAATCGGCGTAAATCTGCCTACAAGTCGTTGCAAATCTTTACCGCGGCGCGATGCTGGCGTATCCGCTTCGGGTCTTTCGCGGCCGCCCTGGGGGGCAGCCTCATTGCAAAGTCGATATCCCCGCGCGCTCGAAGCGCGGGACTCTGGACGCCTTTCGCTGCGCCCGACGGGGGCCGAGGGCCGAACAGGAGAGAACGGGATGCAAGGTTACATACGACTCCTCCCCGCCGGGGCGGCGGTGCTTGTGCTGGGCGTGGCCCTTGCGACGGGCGCGCCGGCGGCGGCCGGGACCACCTATCAGGAACAGCTCGCCGCTGCCTTCCAGGCCGAGCGCGAGGCGATCCGCACGCTGCCGCCGGCGGTGCTGCAGCAGGCCTCGGCGACGGACGCCGCCCCCGCGGTGCCGATGAGCCGCGGCGCGCTTCTGCGCCAGCAGATCACGCTGGCCGGGAACGACCAGTTCCGCTGCCTGCAGGAGGCGATCTATCACGAGGCGCGCGGCGAAACCCTCGCCGGTCAGTTCGCCGTCGCCGAGGTGATCCTCAACCGGGTCGATGCGGCGAATTTCCCGGGCTCGGTCTGCGGCGTGGTCAACCAGGGCGCCGGCAATGGCAGGGGCTGCCAGTTCAGCTATGCCTGCAACGGCGCTTCGCGGGCGATGCGCGAACGCGGCGCGCGTGATCTGGCGGCGGGCATCGCGCAGGTCATGCTCACCGGCGCGCCACGCGCGCTGACCGATGGCGCGACGCATTTCCATGCCCGCCACGTCAATCCCCGCTGGGCGCGCGTCTACGAGCGCACGGCGCAGATCGGCGCGCATCTCTTCTACCGCCAGCCGGTGCAGGTCACCAGCAACTGATCCCGGTCGCCCGTGTTCCGCCCGCGCCTGACGCATCCGGGCGCCGCGACGCCGCCTTTGGGCTGGGCGCGGGCCATTCGCTGCGCTAGAGCGGTCGGGACCGCCAGCACCGGACCGCGCCCATGTCGACCGAGATACACCTTGCCTTCGCCCATCCCGAGGAACGCGCCGAGGCCACCGCCTCGGCCGATCCGCGCGACCGCATCGCGGTGCGCGACTGGCCGGTCGAGGCCGAGATCGGCGCCTTCCAGGCCGAGCGCGGCCATCCGCAGCGGCTGCTTTTCAACGTAGTGGTCGAGGTGACGCCGCTGTCGGGCCCGGTCGACGACGATGTCGACCGCATCCTCTCCTACGACCGGATCACCGAGGCGATCGCCGACGCGCTGGCCACCGAGCGGCTGAACCTGCTCGAAACCCTGGCCGAGCGGGTGGCCGAGCGCATCCTCGCGCATCCGCGGGCGATGCGCGCCTTCGTCCGCATCGAGAAGCTCGACCGTGGCCCCGGCGCGCTGGGGGTCGAGATCGTCCGCGCCCGCGCCGCGGTGCCGCTGCGGCAGGTGCAGGACGACGGCACCGACCACGCGGTGCATCCGCTCGTCGTCTATCTCGACAACGCGATGATCGACGCGCCCGACCTTCCGGCGCGCCTCGACGCGCTCGAGGCGCGGGGCGCGCCGCTCGTGCTCTGCGTCGGCCGGCCCCCGGTCGAGGCGCCACGGGTGGCGCCGAAGGCGGTGCAGCGGCGCATCGACCTCCTGGCGATCGAGCAGAACGCCTGGCGGCTCGCCGCGCGCGACCGCCGCTGCACCGTCACCGCCAGCCGGACCGAGATCGACTGGGCGATCCGGCAGGGCCACACGATCGTCTGGGCGCCGTCCAAGGTCGTGCTCGACACGCCCGACGGCCCGCTCGACCGCGCCCATGACGGTGCCGCGCTGGCGCTCTGGCTCGCCGAGACGCTGGCGGCACGGGGTTTCGTCGTCCCGCGCGGCACCGCCCTGCCGGCGGGAAGCCGCGTACCGGTCGAGATCGTGCAAGACTAGGCCGGAATCGCCCCCGAAATCGGGCTCCAGACCAGGTGTCCACGCGTGGACAATCGACTAAGCCTCTGTATTACCTATGTTACCCATAACAATTTAACCGAATGTTATCCCGGTTTTTCGGCCGATGTCCGGCCCGCGCGCCCGCGCCTTGCGCGCGGCGGATCGAGGCGCCCGGGACGCGGCGTTTTGCCCCGCGTCCGGCGCCGCGCTTGCCCCCTTGCGCCACGCGCGGGCTTTGGCATAGCCACGAGCCATGACCCGCTTGCTTCACTGGCCCGAGCCCCGCACCGACCTGCCGCGCCCCCCGGGCGCGCGCGCGGTGGCGGGCTCGGCGCATGTCTGGTTCGAGCGGCTCCGCGCGATGGACGCCGCCCGCGCCCCCGCCTCGCCCGCCCTGGACGCGGCCGACCGGCTGGCCGCCTCGCGCCCGGTCCTGCCCGGCCTGCCCGCCGACCGGCCGCTGGTCATGGGCATCGTCAACGTCACCCCCGACAGCTTCTCGGACGGCGGCGAGGCCTTCGCCCGCGCCGACGCCGTCACCCGCGCCCGCGCGCAACTCGATGCCGGCGCCGACATCCTGGACATCGGCGGCGAATCGACCCGCCCTGGCGCCGCGGACGTGCCCGTCGCCGAGGAAATCGCCCGCACCGCGCCGGTGATCGCCGCGTTGCGCGCCGCCGGCATCGCCACGCCGATCTCGATCGACACGCGCAAGGCGGTGGTCGCCGCGGCGGCGTTGCGCGAGGGGGCGGACATGGTCAACGACGTGGCCGCCCTGACGCACGACCCCGAGCTTGGCCCCCTCGTCGCCGAGGCCGGCGTTCCCCTCTGCCTGATGCACGCGCAGGGTACGCCGCAGACCATGCAGATCGGCCCGCGCTACGATGATGTGCTGGTCGAGGTGTTCCTGTGGCTCGCCGAGCGGATGCGGGCGGCCGAGGCGCACGGGATCGACCGGGCGAAGCTGATCGTCGATCCCGGCATCGGGTTCGGCAAGACCCTGGAACACAACGTCACGCTTCTGAAAGGATTGGCGCTCATGCATGATCTGGGTGCGCCGGTTCTTCTCGGCGCGTCGCGCAAGCGGTTCATCGGCACGCTATCGGGCGTCGAGCTTGCGGGCGCGCGGCTCGCGGGTTCTCTCGCGGTGGCGCTGCACGCGGCGGGGCAGGGGGCGCGGATCCTGCGTGTGCATGACGTGGCCGAGACCGTGCAGGCGCTCGCGCTCTGGCGCGCTTTGACGAAGGAGAGGGCATGAGCCGGAAACTCTTTGGCACCGACGGGGTGCGCGGGCAGGCGAACAGCTGGCCGATGACCGCCGATCTGGCCCTGCGGCTTGGCGCGGCGGCGGGCCGCTTCTTCCGCACCGACGGCACCAATGGTCACCGGGTGGTGATCGGCAAGGACACGCGGCTGTCGTGCTACATGCTCGAGAACGCGCTCACCGCCGGGCTGGCCTCGACGGGGATGAACGTGCTGCTGCTGGGCCCGGTGCCGACGCCGGCGGTCGGCTACCTGACGCGCTCGATGCGCGCCGATCTGGGCATCATGATCTCGGCCAGTCACAACGCCGCCAGCGACAACGGGATCAAGTTCTTCGGCCCCGACGGCTACAAGCTTTCGGACGAGGCGGAAGCGGCGATCGAGGCGATCCTCGAAGGCGAGATCGAGCCCGTGCCGCCGCTCGAGATCGGGCGCGCGCGGCGCATCGACGACGGGCTTGGCCGCTATGTCGAATACGCAAAGACGACCCTGCCGCGCGGGCTGCGGCTGAACGGGCTGAAGGTGGTGATCGACTGCGCCAACGGGGCCGCCTACCGCGCCGCGCCCGAGGTGCTGTGGGAGCTTGGCGCCGAGGTGGTCCCGGTGGGCGTTGCCCCGGACGGGTTCAACATCAACCGCGACGTGGGCTCGACCCACCCCCGCGCGGCGGTCGAGACGGTTGTCGCGCATGGCGCCGATCTGGGCATCGCGCTTGACGGTGATGCCGACCGCGTGGCGATCATCGACGAGACCGGGAAGCTGGCCGACGGCGACCAGATCATGGCGCTTCTCGCCGGCCGCTGGGCCGATGCCGGGCGGCTCAAGGCCGGCACGCTGGTCGCCACGGTGATGTCGAATCTGGGGCTCGAGCGCCATCTGGCGGGGCGTGGCCTGCGGCTGGAGCGCACGGCGGTGGGTGATCGCTACGTGGTCGAGCGGATGCGCGCGGGCGGCTTCAACCTCGGCGGCGAGCAGTCGGGCCATATCGTGATGACGGACTACGCCACGACCGGCGACGGGCTCATCGCCGGGCTCCAGTTCCTCGGCGCGATGGTCGAGACCGGGCTCAGGGCGAGCGAACTCGTGCGCCAGTTCGATCCGGTGCCGCAACTCCTGAAGAACGTTCGCTACGGCACCGGACAAGCGCCGATGGATGCCCCGTCCGTGCAGCACGCGATCCGCGATGCCGAAACGCGCCTCAGGGGGCGTGGTCGGCTGCTGATCCGCAAGTCCGGCACCGAACCCCTGGTGCGCGTCATGGCCGAATGCGAGGACCCGGCGCTCCTCGAAGCGGTGGTCAATGGCCTCGTGCAGGAGATCGAAGCGGCCCTCTGACGCGACCTGCGCGGGCGGCGCCGGGCGACCGGCCGGGGCGATCGATCGCAGCCGCGCGCATCGAGAAGGTTTTCGGCACCTGGCAACGCAGCTACGGCCTGCGCCGGATGCGATCGCGCGGCCTCGCCAAGGCGGCGCTTCGGGTCCGGCTGATCGCCATCGCCGGCAATCTCGGGCGCCGTGTCGGCCTCCTACGGACCGCCACCCGGGAACCGAGCAAGCCCGCCCCCGGTTGCGGATCCGGGTGACGCATGCGCTCCGGCAAGGTCCGGACGATGATGACGTTCGCGCGAAGAAAGGACAGCCATCCGTGCACAGGCTTCGTTTGGCCAGCGCATGGCAGTTTGCAGGTACTTCGGCCGGGACAAGGCATCCGCTCGCGGCAGCCCGAGCGGTCGCGGACCGCGCCGGGTCCGGCAAACAGGGCAACCCGTCGGGTCGGCTGAAACCAAATCCGGTTGACCCGTTCGGCAACATCTGCGGCGTTGTTCCGCCCGTGCGCCAGCACGGGCAGCGCCCGTCCCGCCCCCCGTCGCACCGTAGGTGCGCACCTTCGGTGCGACGGCGGGCGCTTCTCGCCCACCCCGCGCGGGCCGGGCGCCGCCCGCGCTTGCCG
>SLPP01000187.1 GCA_007131945.1 Paracoccaceae bacterium
CATAAACCGGGCCTGTGTCGGCTAGTGTGGCCGCAATGAAGCTTTCGCTCCGGTCGCCCGCGCTGCGTGTCGCGGGCCTACGCCCTTGTGCGAACCTTCTGCAGGAGTGGCATCAGCGCGGCCATGTCCGGCCCGTGTTCCTGCCCGGTAAGCGCCTTCCTGAGTGGCATGAAGAGTGCGCGGCCCTTGCGCCCGGTCGCCGCCTTTACCGCCGTGGTCCAGTGGGCCCAGGTAGAGGGGCCGTAGGGCGGCGGCGGCAGGAGCGTCAGCGCCTCGGCCACGAAATCGGCATCCTCGGGCGCGATCGTGGGCTCGGCGCCATCGCGGCAGAGCGCCCACCACTCGGCCACGTCCTCGCGCCGGGTGACGTTCTCGCGCACTACCTCCCAGAAGGCGGGTGCCAGGTCGTCGGGCACACCGAGCTCGGCGAGGCGGTCCTTCATCTCGTCGTAGGGCAAAGCCTGGACATGGGCGCGGGTCAGCGGCCAGAGATCCTCGGGGTCGAATTTCGTCGGCGCGGCGCCGAACTGGGCAAGGTCGAAGCCCGCCGCGATCTCGTCGAGATCGGCGGCCAGGACCACCGGATGGCTGGAGCCGAGCCGCGCCATCAGCGACAGGAGCGCCATCCGTTCGACCCCCTCGGCGCGCAGGTCACGCAGCGAGAGTGTGCCGAGGCGCTTCGACAGCGCCTCGCCCTGCGGGCCGGTGAGAAGGCTGTGATGGGCAAAGGCCGGCGGCTCGCCGCCCATCGCTCGGATGATCTGGATCTGGGTCGCGGTGTTGGTGACGTGGTCGTTGCCGCGCACGACATGGGTGATGCCCATGTCCATGTCGTCGACCGAAGAGGCGAAGGTGTAGAGGACCTGCCCGTCGGCCCGGATCAGCACCGGGTCCGACACGCTGGCGGCGTCGATCGAGACCGGGCCGAGGATGCCGTCCTCCCATTCGATGCGATCCCAATCGAGACGGAAGCGCCAGTAGCCCTCGCGGCCCGCCTCGCGGAGCTTCGCACGGGTGTCGTTGTCGAGGGCAAGCGCGGCGCGGTCGTAGACCGGGGGGCGACCCATGTTGAGCTGCTTCTTGCGCTTGAGGTCGAGTTCGGTCGGTGTCTCGAAGCATTCGTAGAAGCGGCCGGCGTCGCGCAGCTTGCCGGCCATCTCGGCGTAGCGGTCGAGGCGCTCGGACTGCCGCTCGACCCGGTCCCAGTGCAGGCCCAGCCAGTCGAGATCGGCCTTGACGCCGTCGACATATTCCTCTTTCGAGCGTGCCCGATCGGTGTCATCAAGGCGCAGGATGAACTGGCCGCCGGCCTTGCGCGCGATCAGGTAGTTGAAGAGCGCGGTGCGCAGGTTGCCGATATGCAGGAAGCCGGTGGGCGAGGGGGCGAAACGGGTGACGGTCATGCGCGAACTCCTGATCGCGGCTCTTTTCCACAAGGGACCGGCATTGTCCATGCCCGGGGCGGGGCATGGCTGACTGGACCGGGCGGGAGGCCCCGAGCCTTGGCGATATCGAGGCGCTGGCCGAGGCCGCCCGCGCCCGCCTGCCCGAGCCCTTCGCCGGCGCCGCGGCCGAGGTGGCGGTGCAGGTCGCCGAGCTTGCCCCGGACGACATCCTCGACGAGATGGGGATCGAGGATCCGTTCGAACTGACCGGGCTTTACGACGGCATTCCGCTGACCGAGAAATCGGCCTTCGACAGCCCCGGCCAGCCGGACATCATCTGGCTCTTCCGCGCCGCGATCCTCGACGAGTGGATCGCGCGGGGGGACGTGGCGCTTGACCACCTGGTGGCGCATGTCTATGTCCACGAGCTTGCCCATCACCTGGGCTGGTCGGACGACGACATTGCGGCGATCGACCGCTGGTGGGAATGATCGCAGCGTGCTCGCCAGCGAGCATTCGCGCAATAAATTGATATTGCGCGACAAATCCGGCGACGTTAACCGAAATGAAAGGTTTTGCCGAAGCCCTCGCGCTGCGATCAGCCGTGTTCCTTGAGCAGCCGACGTTTCTGGCGGTCCCAGTCGCGCTTGGCCTGCGTCGCGCGCTTGTCGACGAGCTTCTTGCCCTTGGCGATGCCGATCTTCAGCTTCACGAGGCCGCGGTGGTTGAAATACATCACCAGCGGCACGAGCGTCATGCCCTCCTTCGCCGTCGCCGCCCAGAGCTTCGCCAGTTCCTTGCGGCTGACAAGCAGCTTGCGCCTGCGTCTCTCCTCGTGGCCCCAGGTCCTGGCCGGTGCATAGGGGGCGATGTAGCTGTTGATCAGCCAGAGCTCGCCCTCCTCGACGCTGGCATAGCTCTCGGCGATGTTCGCCTTGCCCTCGCGCAGCGACTTCACCTCGGAACCCTGCAGGACGATGCCGCACTCGACATCGCTCTCGATGAAATAGTCGAACCGCGCGCGGCGGTTCTCGGCGATGATCCGGTAGTTGGGGTCGGACTTCGAGGACATGCGCGCGTGATAGGGCCTCGGCCGCGGCCTGTCCAGCCTGCGG
>SLPP01000151.1 GCA_007131945.1 Paracoccaceae bacterium
CGCTTCGTTTACACCGAAGATGTCGGCGGTTCGAATCCGTCATCACCCACCACGAACTCGATGACCCGCGCGGTTCTTGCGCAGCGCCGCGCAGCCTCTGAACTCGTTGAATTCATGGGGATGCAAGATTTCCGCGGCGCCTCGACACGGCCTTATCCTGTACGAGACAGGCGAAGCTCGCCGCCAGACCACCTCCGGAGCTGCTGGACCGGCGTTCGGCCACGGCGGGCAGGCTTCGCTTGTTTTCGGCCGCAGTGCGCCTTACGATCGTGACAAACGGAAACACGCGCGATGAGCTGGAATCCGACCCTCGACCCCGGCTGCCCCGACGATATCGGCATCGACGCGATCGAAACACTGATCGTGCCGCGGGCGCGCGACCTCGGCGGATTCGAGGTCCGGCGCGCCCTGCCCGCCCCGAAGCGGCAGATGGTCGGGCCCTTCATCTTCTTCGATCAGATGGGCCCGGCCGAGTTCCTGACCGGGCAGGGAGTGGATGTGCGCCCGCATCCGCATATCGGCCTCGGCACCGTCACCTATCTCTACCGCGGCGCCTTCCATCACCGCGACAGCACCGGCGCCGATCAGGTCATCGAACCCGGAGCGCTCAACTGGATGGTTGCGGGGCGCGGGGTCACCCATTCCGAGCGCACACCGAAGGCGGCGCGGGAGGGGCCGTCCGATCTCTTCGGCATCCAGACCTGGATCGCGCTCCCCGAGGCGCACGAAGACGACGCTCCCAGCTTCGAGCACCACGACAAGGCGGCGCTGCCCGAGATCGCGGATGGGGGCATAACCGCGCGGCTGATCCTGGGCACGGCCTACGGAGCGACCGCCCCGGCGACGATGCATTCCGAGACCTTCTACCTGGACGCGGTGCTCACCCCCGGTGCCCGCTTCCCGCTGCCCGACGATCACGAGGACCGCGGCCTCTACATCACCGAAGGCGCGGTCGAGATCGCGGGCGAAAACTTCGAGGCCGGCCGGATGATGGTCTTCCGCCGCGGCGACCGGATCACGGTCAAGGCCGGGGCGCAGGGCGCGCGGCTGATGGCGCTGGGGGGGGCCACGATGGGCGGCCCGCGCTTCATCTGGTGGAACTTCGTCGCCTCCTCGCGCGAGAAGATCGAGGCGGCGAAGGAGGAATGGCGTGCCGAACGCTGGGGCGAGGGCCGCTTCGACCTGCCGCCCGCGGATCGCGCCGAACACATCCCGCTGCCCTGAACACCCCGCCTCAGCCCAGCCGCCGGGTCAGGATCGTGTCAGGCGGCCTGCCGTTGCCTGCGCCGGAGCCCATCGCAACATGCTGCGTCACGCCACGGCCGGCACCACGAGCACATCACAACCAAGGGCTGTGAGCAGGCGCTCGGCAACGCTGCCTATGCTGCCTTCCCGGCGACCGGCGTGGCCATGGGTTCCGGTCACCACGAGATCCGGCCATCGCTTATCGATGATATCGGCGAGCATTGCGTCCGCCGATCCCTCCATCAGCTCGGTTTCGATCGAGCGGGACGCGTCCCCGAGCGCGGAGAGGAAGTCCTCCATCTCGAGCCTGGCGGCGGCCAGGACACGCTTGCGTTCCTCGCTCTCGACAATATCAAGCGTCTTCTCGGCGTCTCGGCCGCTCCAGTCCGGCGCGACGCGATATGCATGCACCGCGGTCAGCCTGCATTCCGGGAACATTTCGCGGCCACGTCGAACGGCCAAGAGTGACGCGTCCGAGAAATCGACCGCCGCAACCACGTCACGATACGGGCCCTCGGGCCGCCGCCTTACCGAGAGGACCGGCTGGATCGCTCGCCGCATGATCCGCGCCGCCGTGCTGCCGAACAGCTTCTCGCCGAGCACACGGCCATGCGCCGGACCGGTGACAATGAAATCGCACCCAGTTTCTCGGGCAAGCTGCAGCACCAACTCAGCCGGGTCGCCGATGATGATGTGATGCACCAACTTGCCGGCCAGCGGCGAGGCCCGAACCAGATGTTCAAGTTCCGTATTCGCATTGTGGACCCGCCGCTCGCCGCCCCACGGCTTCATCGAGCTCGCTTCGATCACGTGACAGACGACGAGTTCGGCATCCCACTGCTGGGCAAGTTGCACGGCGCGGTCGAACGCCCTGTCGCCGACCGGAGTGAGGTCTGTGGCGAGCATGATCTTGCGTGGCGTCACGATGGGCATGCGGCGTCTCCGGGATAATCGTCACGTTGCGTGAGCCTTCACCGACTATGACACTGCGCCGCGTCTGTCCAGACGCACGGGCATTCCAGCGGGTCGGCGGAAACGCTCGCAGGTGCAAGCATTCTGCCCTTGATCGCGGGTGCCCCGCGGTGACCGCGCTTCCTGTCAGAACAGAAGCCCGCGCGGCAGCGGCACGTTGATGATGCGAACGAACAGGAACCAGATGACGGCGGTGGCCAGCACCGGTACCAGGATGGTGCTGGGCCAGTGCCTGAGCGGCTCGCGCGTGAGCAGGAAGCTGGACGCGATCAGCGCGATCAGCACGCTCACCCCCAGCCCCAGCTTGCCCGCCAGCCAGAACATGGCCATCCCGGCGGCCACCAGCACCACCCCGGTGAACAGGGTGACGCGCAGATAGTCGGGGCGTTCATCCGACTTCCCGCGTGCCACGTCGACCCAGATCGCGAGCCCGGCGATGATCAGGGCGATATAGGCCAGCTGCGGAAAGGCATGCGGACCCAGCCCCGGCCCCGGCCGCCAGTTGCCATAGGCGATGTCGATGAGCCCGACCAAGCCGACAAGAATGGTGACAAGCCCGGTGTAGAAGTCCTGCCGGCGCAGCAACTCGGTGAAAAACCTGTTCATCTCGCCCCCCTCGGCACCGGTTCACTTGCGCTCGCGCAGCACGAAAGTGAAGGTGATGATCATGATCGCGGCCGTCGCATAGAGCCCGATGGCGATGGGGCTGGACAGAAGATGCGTCCATTCCCCTCGCCCGATCAGCAGCGACTGGCGCAGCGCCCGCTCGGCCCCCGGCGCCACGATGAAACCCAGGATCAGCGGGGCGAGCGGGAAGTTGTAGAGCCGCAGCACCACGCCCAGCAGGCCGGCAAAGAGCAGCACCCAGACATCGATCACCGAATTGCCCGCGGCAAAGGTGCCAAGGATCGCCAGCACGCAGACGATGGGCAGCAGGATGCGCGACTGGATCATCGCGATCTTGGAATAGAGCGGCAGCAGGAAATGCGACAGCGCCAGGTTGATCAGGTTGGCATAGATCAGGATCAGGAACAGCGCGTAGATGACCTCGGTGTGGTCATAGATCAGCCGCGGCCCCGGTGTCATACCCATCAAAATGAAGGCCGCGCCGAAGAGCGCCGCCGTGGCGCTGCCGGGAATGCCGAAGGCAAAGAGAGGGATCAGCGTCGAACCCGAAGTGGCGCTGTTGCCGGCCTCGGCCGCCGCCACCCCTTCGAGCGAGCCCTTGCCGAATTCGTCGCCCCTGCGCGAGAAGCGCTGCGCCAAGCCGTAGCTGATGAAAGCCGCCAGCGAGGATCCGGCACCCGGCAGCGCGCCGATCAGCGTGCCCATTGTGGTGCCGATCGACGTGGCGCGCCAGGTGGCACGGAACTCGCGGAAGGTCAGCTTGTCCTTGCTGGAGTCATAATCGCCGAGAAGCGATTCGGCCTGGCGCCTGGTGTCATCGACGATCTTGCGCGCCCGCTCCATCCAGGCCCGGCCAAGCTGGATGATCAGTTCGGAAACGGCGAAGATGCCCACCAGTACCGGGATCAGAGCCAGCCCGCCGGCCAGTTCGGGTATGCCGAAGGTCAGCCGGATCGAGCCGCCGATCGGGTCGCGACCGATCATCGCGAGCAGGATGCCCAACGCCGCCATCGCCACGCCCTTGGCTACCTTGCCCTTGGTCAGCGCCGAGATCAGCAGGAGCGAGAATGCGTAGAGCGCGAAGAATTCAACCGGGCCGAAGGTCAGCGCCACGATGGCCAGCGGCAGCGCCAGGAAGATCAGCACGAAATCGGATGTGGTGTCGCCGATGACCGAGGAATAGAGCGCGGTGTTCAGCGCCTTGTTGGGGTAGCCCTTGAGCTTGGCCTGGTAGCCGTCGATGGCCGTTGCCGCCGAGCCAGGCGTACCCGGCACCCCGAAGGAAATCGCCGAGATCGAGCCGCCGAACATCCCCCCCTTGTAGATGCCCGTGAGCAGCCCCAGCGCCGCGGCCGGTTCGAGGAAGAAGACGATGGGCAGCAGGATGGCGATGGCCATGTCGCCGCTCAGGCCGGGAATGGCGCCGAGCGTGATCCCCATCATCACGCCGATGGCGACATAGAGGATCACTTCGGGGCTGAAGGCGAGGTAGAGCGCCGCGACGAAGGATTCCACGAACATGGGCTGACCCCGTTTTCAGGCCGCAGGGTAGGGGCACGCCCCGGCGCATGGCCGTCACCGCCCCGGCGCAAGAGGGGCCGCGCCGCACCACGAGTGTTTCGGTGGGGCGCGGCGCGGTTCTGGTCAGCTGCGGATCAGTCGATCTCGCCGATATCGCGCAGGATGCCGCCGATCGAGGCCACAGTCGCCTGATAGAGCGCGGTCGAATCGGCCGCGTTCAGTGGCTCGATTCCGGCATTGACGCGGTTGCTCATCGCCACGGCGGTGGGCGAGGCCAGCGCCTCC
Organism: Paracoccaceae bacterium; assembly: GCA_007131945.1. Classification (GTDB taxonomy): domain Bacteria; phylum Pseudomonadota; class Alphaproteobacteria; order Rhodobacterales; family Rhodobacteraceae; genus Pararhodobacter. Next base: position 4,651 of record SLPP01000151.1, read on the forward strand.
ATGAAGCAATCCTGCAGGAACGCGACCGTCTCGGCAGGCACGTCGCTGGTGGCGAAGATCATCAGCCAGGCCGGCAGCACCACGTCATAGCCCGACTCGACGAAGGTGGGCGTGTCGGGCAGGATCGGCGAGCGTTCTTGTGAGAAGACGCCAAGTGCGGTCAGTTCGCCCGAGGCCACCTCGCTGGCGATGCTGGGTGGCAGGGTCATGCCCAGATCGATATGCCCGCCCATCACCAGGCTGCGAGTCTCGCCACCGCCCGAGGTGGGCACATGCACATTGCGCAGGCCCGTCTCCATTTCGAACAGGATCAGCGGCAGGTGGACCAGTCCGAGGGGCGATGCGTGGCCGAATGTGATGGTGTCGGGGTTGGCTTCGGCGGCCGCGACCCAGTCCTCGATGGTCTGGATCGCGTGATCGGGGCGGGTATAGACGACCGGAAGCCACTCGGTGAAGTTCATCACCGGCTGCCAGTCGTCATGGCTCCAGTCGACATCATCGACATAGCCCGAGGTCACGATGGGGCCATAATCGGTTACCAGCAGCGTGTGGCCGTTGGGCGTGGCGTTGCGCACGAAGTTGACTGCCTCAAGCCCGGCGGCACCCGACATGCTGACCACGTCGATGCGCGGGCCGCAGAATTCGGGTGCTGTGGCAGCGAGCACGCGCGCGGTGATGTCGCTGCCCCCGCCCGGGCCGAAGGGGATGACCAGGCGGATCGGGTCAGTGCCCAGCGGGCTGGCGGCACCGAGCGTTGGCGCGATTGCCATCATCGCCGCCACGGCCGTTGCCGCAGTGCCCTTGCGGGTGGTTTTCGAAAGGAACATGGATCTTCTCCCTTGTGTGGACTGTCGCGGCCGCTGGGCCCGCCGTGTTGGTCGATTTCGGGTTTAGCCCCGATTGGATTTTGGATACATTATTCATCGGTGTCGTCCCCCGTCAAGAATGATGAACGGGCACTCGATCTTTTCGAAGGGTCTCCTGCTTTGTGCTCTTCAAGACCAAGGCTAACACAATGCCGATGGGAAAAACGGCCGAATTCATCAGTCTCTCCAGTCAATGGAACTGAATTTTTCGCATAATGCAGTCAGAATGAAGGCCAGGGCGCCAGATAAGGGGGAAGGATGAGCATTGGCTGTTGAGGCGCGCAAGACCTCGGCCGCGATGGTGCGCGCAAGGCCACGAGCGGAAGCATCATGACGCGGAATTCGCCTGACTTCCTGCCAGTCTGGCCCGGTTTCGGCCTGATCGTCGCGGCGCATTGCCTCGGTGCGATGAACCTCATGGCGGTGCTCGCCTCATCGCCTCTGATCGCTACCGAACTGGGGTTGTCGGCGATCGAGATCGGCCTGATCGCCAGCGCCTACTCGGCGGCGCTGGGGGGGCTCTCGATTCCCTCGGGTCGGCTGGCCGACACGATCGGCGTGCGCGCATCGTTGTGCCTGGCCGGCGCGGTGATGTCATCGGGGGTGATGGTCATTGCCCTTGGGCAGAGCTTCGCGACGGTGCTGGGCGGCATACTGCTGTGCGGCGCCGGCTACAGCCTGGTCAACCCGGCGGCGGGACGGGCGGTGCTGCTATGGTATCCGCCCGGTCGCCGCGGCACGCTGATGGGCGTCAAGCAGACCGGCGTGCCCCTGGGCGCCGCCATCGGCACCAGCAGTGCCATGCTGGCGCCGGTTCTGGGCTGGCAAGGCGTGATCGGCGCTCTCGGGGTACTGACGGCGTTTTGCGGGCTGCTGTTTCTGACGCTGCCGCGCGACGGCACCACGCGAGCAACGCCGCGCATGACCCTGCGCGACGAATTCGCCGCCATCGGACGGCTGTTTCGCGACCCGGTGCTCGGCCGTAACAATCTGGCGAGCGGGTTGAACAATGGCGGGCAGTTCATCCTGTGGGCTTATCTGATCGAGTTCATGCGCTTGGGCGCCGGGTTCGGCCTGCCGCTGGCCAATGCCTGCCTGAGCATCCTGCATGTCAGCAGCATCGGCGGGCGGATCGTCTGGGGCTGGCTCAGCGACCGGGCGATGGGCGGCGATTCGCGGATCACGCTGCTCTGGGTCTCGGGCATCGCGGGCCTGGGCTTTCTCGCCATGATGCTGGTGTCGCCGGGCAATGCACTGCTGCTGGCGCCGCTTCTCGCCATCCTCCTTGGCGCAACGATCTGCTCGGCAACCGGGGTGCAGATGGCGCTGACGGTGCAGACCGCCCGGCCGGCGCAGGCTGGCGGGGCGATCGGCTACAACATGCTGGCCACCAATATCGGCGGCGTCGTTGCGCCGCCCGCCTTCGGCCTGGTGCTGGAACTGTCGGGGAGTTTCGCGCTGGCCTGGCTGCTTGGCGCGGTCATCGTGGCGTTTGCCTTCGGGTTACTCTGGACCGACCGGCACAAGGGCCCCGGGCAATAGCGCCGTCACATGGTCTGGTTGCCCGCGACCATGCCGCTGGCGCAGGCCGCCTCCGCCTCACACGATCCCGGTACTCGCGGGAATCACCCGCCGGCTCAGCGGGTCCGGCTCAACCGGACCCGCACAGGGCCGGATCGAAGGAATAGCGGGTGAGGTTCTCGGCGCCCGACGGAGTGATCAGCACCTGGTCCTCGAGCTTGATCGAGAAATCGCCTCCCTCCGGGCTCACCAGCGCCTCGATGCACAGCACCATCCCCGGCTCGAGCGCCAATTCGAAGGCCCCGTCAACCCAGGCATCCGGATAGGGCACAAAGGGCCATTCGTCGCAAAGCCCGACACCGTGCATCTTGCAGGAGTATTTCTGCGCCTGGAACTGCGGCGCGAGTTGATGGCCGCCGTGCGTCAACTCGCGAACCGTAACGCCGGGGCGCAGCCGCTCGAGATGGCTTTCCAGGTGTTCGCGCGCGTGTTGCATCGCCGCGACCATGTCGGGGCGCGGCCTGAGCTCGCCGATCCACCAGGTGCGCGAGATGTCGATGCAGATGCCATAGGCGCCGATCAGGTCGGTATCGAAGGCGACGACCTCGTTCATCTGCACGATCCGCGGGCCGCATTCCTGGAACCACGGATTGGTGCGCGGACCCGAGGCGAGGAGCCGCGTCTCGATCCACTCGCCGCCGCGCCGGATGTTGCCCCGGTGCAGTTCGGCCCAGATGTCGTCCTCGGACATGCCCCCTTTCGGCACGCCCGCGCGCGCCGCCGCCTCCATTTCGGCCACGGCCGCCTCGCAGGCGTGATGCGCGCAGCGCATCGCCCGGATCTCGTCGGGCCCCTTGATGGCGCGGGCGCGCTCGGTCAGCTCCTCGCCCTCCATCACCGCAAAGCCCGCGGCATCGAGCGCGCGCAGCCCGTGGACCATGATCTTGTCCACCGCCAGCCGGCGATTGCCGCCGGCATGGGCGCGCATCACCTCTTCGACCTGCCCGGCGAAGGCGCGGGCGTCGGCAGCCGTGCGATCGCCGCAGACGTTGTAGAAGAAGGACGCGCCGGTGCGCAGCTCCTTCACCAGCGGGTTGAATGTCGCCAGGAACGGAGCCTGCCGGTATTCCCAGAGCACCATGTGCCCATCCGCCATGACCATGCAGGCGCGGAACGGGTTGTGGCTGTTCCACAGCTGCATGTTGGTGGTGTCGGTCGCGTAGCGGATGTTCAGCGGGTCGAACAGCAGAAGCCCGCCATAGTCGCGCGCGGCGAGCGCCTCGATCAGTCGCCGGTGGCGCCAGGCGCGCATCGCGGCGAGGTCGGGCAGCGCCAATCCCGCCGCCTCCCATTCGCGGAAGGCAAGCTGCGTCGGGCCGATTTCGACCCGGTCATTGTCGTTCGGCGTGCCGTCGCCAAGCCGATCGCCCCGCGTCGGGTCGATCTTGCGGCGGAATCGGGCGTGGTGCTCGTTCACTGGCGCCGATCCCCGAGCGAGGTGGGATCCGGCATCCCCCGCGGCGAACCCGGGGCGCCGGCGAGCGCCGGGATCACCGTCGGCGACGGCGCGCCTTCGCGCCCTTCCGGTCGGATCACCCGCCGGTATCGCCGGGCTTCCACCGCACCCGACAGGGCGTTGCCCGCAATCGCCACGAGCACCAGGCCGCCGCCGAGGAACGTGCCGGCACTGGCGGTTTCGCCCAGCAGCAGGAACACCCAGACCGGGGCGAGGATCACCTCGATCAAGGACAGGAGCGTGAGCTCGGCCGCCGGGACGACCCGGCTTCCCATCGTGTAGAGCATCAGCCCGCAGGCCAGGAGCCCGGCGCCCATTGCCAGCGAGATGGCGATGTCGCGCGCGGACGCCGCGGGCGTCTGCCCCTGCGCCGCCATGATCGCCAGCGCGACCAGCGCCGCGAAGCCCGCTCCCATCACCACCGAGGGCATCATGTCCCGCAACAGGCCCCGGCGCAGCGAGACCGTGAAGATCGCGAATCCCAAGGCCGAAAGGAGCGCAGCGACATTGCCCGCCAGCGCTCCGATCGCCAGCCCCTCGCGCACCATCACGGCCATGCCGAGCACCGCCACGGCGAGCGCCACCCTTGTCGCAGGGCGCACGGGCTCGCGCAGGATCAGCCAGCCGAGGATGGCGGCGAAGAACGGTGCGGCCGCGAACAGGAAGACGGCATTGGCGATGGTAGTGGTCTGGATGGCGAAGATCGCGCCGCCAAAGGCCATCACGAGGCCAAGCCCGCCCGCTGCCCCGTCGAGGCCGGCGGCGCGCATCCGCGCCAGTAGCTGCCCACCCGAGCGCCAAGCGATGAAGGCCAGGAGCACCGGAATCATCCCCAGCGAACGCCAGAACAGCACCTGCCAGGTGCCGGCGGCCTCGATCATCCGGATCGACAGCCCCATCGCCGACCACATCACGGCGGCCGTGATGACCAGAGTCACTCCTGTCCCGTACCGCATCACCACCTCCTGCCTCATCCACACCGCAGGATCCCGCGATGTCTGGCCTGTTCGCGACATCCCCGCGAGACGAATGCCGCGACCGGACCACGGTCGCCGCATCGACCGGAACGGGCCACGCGCGCCCGCCCTGCGGTTCCGCACGTTCACGGTGCCGAGGCACCTGGGAAGAGGCGCAGCGCGCTTGTTCAGCCGGCGTGATCAGCTGGTGCTCCGATCGGGCGGAAATGATCCAGGGAAATGACGGCTACGATACTTCGTCCCGAAAACGCCATGCGCCGGGCATGCGCGCAGAACGCGATCGGTTGGCCCGCAGTCCTCACGGCGAGACGGACGTCGTGCGGCTGTGCGCCAGCGATGATGGAATAGACCTTGTTGCGCGGGTCGGGAAACATCATTCTCGATGCAGTTTCGCGGTCTGCGCCGTGACATGGTCGACAGCCATCTGCCCGCATCAGGAGTGTCAGGTTGACGCCGACGAG
>SLPP01000246.1 GCA_007131945.1 Paracoccaceae bacterium
CCGCGCCCCGCAGGCCGCGGCCAGGGCCGCCGCCGCGGCCGGGCCGTCCTGGTCGAAATCCGCCGCCGTGACGACGGCACAGCCCTCGGGCAGCAGCAGGCTGGGCCGGTCCGGATAGGCAAAGAAGGCGACCGGCGCCTGCGCCTCGATCAGGATCGCCTGGCGGAAGCGGCGCAGGGCCTCCAGCGCCATGTCCACCGGATAGGGGATCTTCGGCAGGTTCACCCGGCCCAGGCCGCGGTCGATCCGGCGGTTCGAGGTGGGCGCCATCAGCGCCGCGCCGGTGCGCGCGGCGACGCCGGCGAGCAGCGCCAGCGCCTGCGGATCCTCCAGCACCGCGCCGCCGACGAGGATCAGCGTGTCGGGACCGAGCGCGGCGGCGGCGGCCTCCAGCGCCTCCGGGTCCAGCGGGCGCGGCGGCGCCGGGGTGACGGGCGCGGCGATCACCCCGCCCTCGTCCCAGCCGATATCGGCGGGCGCGATCAGCGTGGCAACGCGCCCGGGCTTGCCGATCGCCACGGCCAGCCCCTCGGCCGCGTCGCGGGCGATGGTCGCCGCGTCGGTGGCGGTGCGCACCCAGTCGGAGAACGGCGCCGCCGCGCCGGCGACATCGCCGGTGAGCGGCGCGTCATAGGCGAGATGGCGCACGGCGTGGTCGCCGACGAGGTTGAGCATCGGCGTGCGCGCCTTGCGGGCATTGTGCATGTTGGCCGCGGCATTGCCGAGGCCGGGCGCGAGATGCAGCAGCGTCACCGCCGGCTTGCCGGCCATCCGGGCATAGCCGTCGGCGGCCCCGGTCACCACGCCCTCGAACAGGCCGAGGACGCAGCGCAGGAGGTTGGTGCGATCCAGCGCATCGACGAACTGCATCTCCGAGGTGCCGGGATTGGCGAGGCACAGCTCCACCCCCGCGCCATGCAGGCTGCGCACCAGGCTTTCGGCGCCGTTCATGCGGCGGTACCCTCCTGTTTTCGGGCCCGGGCCGCGGCGAGGACCGCCAGCCGCCGGGCCAGCGGCGTGTCGGCATCGAGCGGGCGCGGCAGGGCGCGGTCGGTGGCCGGTTCGGCCAGATGGCAGGCGACGCGGGTCGGGCCGATGCCGCGCAGTTCCGGCCGTTCGCTGCGGCAGCGTTCCACCGCCACCGGGCAGCGGGGATGAAAGGCGCAGCCGGGCGGCGGAGCGAGGGCGCTGGGGGCGTCGCCCTCGACGCTGGCCTTCGCCCGGCCGGCGGCCGGGTCGGGGCGCGGCGCCGCGGCGATCAGAGAGCGCGTGTAGGGGTGGAGCGGCGCGGCGAAAAGCTCGGCGGCCGGCGCCTCCTCGACGATGCGTCCGAGATACATCACCGCCACCCGGGTGGCGATGTGGCGCACCACGGCAAGGTCGTGGCTGATGAAGACATAGGCCACGCCCAGCTGTCGCTGCAGGTCCTGCAGCAGGTTGACGATCTGCGCCTGTACCGAGACGTCCAGCGCCGACACCGGCTCGTCGCAGACGATCAGCTTCGGCCGCGTGGCCAGCGCGCGGGCGATACCGACCCGCTGCCGCTGACCGCCCGAGAATTCGTGCGGATAGCGCTCGGCATGAAAGGAGGACAGCCCGCACAGCCCCAGTACCTCGGCAACCTTGGCCTGCAATGTCGCCGGCGTGGCGACGCCGTGCAGCAGCAGCGGCTCGGACAGCACCTCGCGCACCGTCATGCGGGGGTTGAGCGAGCCGTAGGGGTCCTGGAAGATGATCTGCATCTGCCGTCGCATCTGCCGCATCCGCGCCGGCGACAGGGTCGTCAGCTCGGTCCCCTCCATGCGGATCGAGCCGGCGCTGGGCTCGATCAGCCGCAACAGCGCCCGGCCGGTGGTGGACTTGCCGCAGCCGGATTCGCCGACGATGGCGAGCGTCTCGCCCGCGGCGACGGCAAAGCTGACATCGGTCACCGCCTGCACATGTCCGACGATGCGGCGGAGGATGCCGCGGCGCACGGGGAAATGCTTGGTCAGCCCCTCGACCTGAAGCAGCGCGCTCATGCCGCGGCGCCGTCGATCGGGGCGTGCCAGCAGGCGACGCGGTGGGCGGGCGCGATGGCGCGCAGCGGGGGCGGTTCGTTGCGGCAGCGGTCGTCGGCCAGCGGGCAGCGCGAGGCGAAGCGGCAGCCCGCGAGCACCTGCCAGGGCGGCGGGACCGACCCCTCGATCGTCGCCAGCCGGTCGGCGGCGACATCGATGCGCGGCACCGCCGCCATCAGCCCCACCGTGTAGGGGTGCTGCGGGTCGCCGAAGAGCGCGGCGGTCGGCGCCTGTTCGACCACGGTGCCGGCATACATCACCACCACCTCGTCGCAGGTCTCGGCCACCACGCCGAGATCATGGGTGATCAGCAGGATCGCGGTGCCGGTGCGGTCCTGCAGATCCTTCATCAGCTCCAGGATCTGCGCCTGGATGGTGACGTCGAGCGCGGTCGTCGGCTCGTCGGCGATCAAGAGGTCGGGGTCGTTGGCCAGCGCCAGCGCGATCATCACCCGCTGCCGCTGCCCGCCCGAGAGCTGGTGCGGATAGTCGTCGACCCGCTTCGCAGGCGACGGCAGGCGGACGAGATCGAGCAGTTCGATCGCCCGGTCGCGCGCGGCCCTGGCCGAAAGGTCGCTGTGGACCTTGAGGCTTTCGACAATCTGGTCGCCGCAGGTATAGACCGGGTTCAGCGAGGTCATCGGCTCCTGGAAGATCATGCCCATGCGTCCGCCGCGCAGGGCGCGCATCCGCGATTCCGGCAGCCGCAGCAGGTCCTGCCCGTCGAAGCGGATCGCGCCGCCGGCGTAGCGGCCCGGCGGCACCGACACCAGCCGCATGATCGCCAGCGAGGTCACCGACTTGCCGCAGCCCGACTCGCCGACGATGCCCAGCGTCGCGCCGCGATCGACCGCGAAGCTCACGCCGTCGACGGCGGGAAACACGTTGCGGTCGACGCCGAACTCGACCCGCAGGTCCTCGACGCTGAGAAGCGGCGCCGCCATCAGGCCACCGGATAGGTGAGCGGCGAAGCCTGCCTGTGGTGCCGACCGGCGAAATCCAGCTTCGTGAACGCCTCCTCGGCGCGGCGCTGCGCCGCCTCGAGCCGGGCGGTGGCATCGGCGAGGTCGAAAGCGAGACAGGTGCCGTCCCGGACCACCTGCCTGCCGTCGACGAAGACATCGCGCACGGCGCGCTCGGCGGCGACATATATCAGGCTGCGCAGCGGGTCGCGCAGCGGCCGCATGGCGGGGTGGGAGATGTCGGCGAGGAAGAGGTCGGCCTTGGCGCCGGGGGCGAGCCGGCCGATGTCGTCGCGCCCGAGGATCGCGGCGCCACCCAGCGTGGCGGCGTCGAAGATGTGGCCGGTGCGCAGGTCGTAGGGGTCGCCCGACATGAGCCGCGAATTGATCAGCGCGTGGCGGAGTTCCTCGAGCATGTTGTGGGGATAGGTGTCGGTGCCGATACCGACCGGGATGCCGGCGCGGAGATAGCGGCCGACGGTGCGCATGGCGATCCCTCGGCGCTGGAACACGGTCGGGCAATGCGCCACCGCCACGCCCGATTCGCGCAGCCGGCCGAAATCCTGCGCCTGCGGCCAGTGCAGCCAGGGGTGATCGTTGAGGAAGATGCCGTGGCCGATGATTGCCCCCGGCGCCAGCACGCCGAGGCTGTCGAGCCAGCCGATCGGCGTCTTGCCGTGCCGCCGGGTGATCTCGTGGAACTCGACCACCGACTGCGCGGCATGGATCTGGAAGGTCACGCCGCGGTCCTGCGCCGCGGCGAAGCTGTCGGCGATGAGATCCGCCGTGCAGGTGTCGATCTGCGCCGGCGCCACCATGCCCGAGAGCCGCCCCGAGGGGTGCTGCGTGGCCCGGTCCACCAGCCGCAACGCCTCGTCCATCGCCGCCCGGCCGGCGGCCTCGTCCCATTCGTAATCGACGACATGGCCGTTCTTCGTGAACCAGCGCGCCGAGCGGTACATCGGCGCCACCACCGCGCGGATGCCGGACCGCTCGAGCAGGTCGAACCAGTCGTCGTAGGCGACCGAAAGATCGACCAGCGTGGTCACGCCCGAGAGCAGCAGCTCCGACAGCGCCACCTCGGTGCAGGCGGTCCGGCCCGCGTCGTCGGGGCGAAACAGCGGCATGAACTCGTAAAGCGAGGAATTGTAGAGCGCGGGGCTGCCCAGTTCGTCGAGGAAGCCCTTGTTCATCGGCTCGGACAGCGGGTGGCTGTGGATGTTCACCAGCCCGGGGCTGACCAGCCGCTCGCGCCCGTCGATCTCGACCGCCGCGTCGCCGCCCCAGCGCCCGCCCACCTGCAGGATGCGCCCGCCGGCAAAGGCCAGGTCGCCGCCCTGCAGATAGCGGTGCCCGCCGGCGCCCTCCCCGGCATCGGGGTCCCAGGCGACGATCCAGGCGGCATTGCGGATGACGGTGACGGGATCGGACATGCGTGCTCCGTTCGGAATGGGAAGCGGGGAAAGGGCGGGCCGGGAAGAGCCGGCCCGCCGCAGGCTCAGTCGAGGAAGCGCAGGTCGAGGCCCTTGTAGAGGCCGGCGCCGTAGTTGTTGTGCGGCACCACCGGCGCCATGTCCGCGCGGTAGGCGATGATCATCGGCTCGTGGAAGATCGGGATCCAGACGGCCGCGTCATGCACCTTGCCCAGCACCTCGTGATAGGCGGCGAACTGCGCCTCCTGATCGGTGGCGGCCATCCCGGTGCGCAGGAGTTCGTCGGTGCGCTCGTCGATCCAGTTCATCCGGTTGGGCGTGGGGACGTTCTGCGACCGGAAATAGAGGTTCAGCGTCTCGCCCGCGGTGATGTAGGGAAAGCTCATGCCGAACATGTCGAATTCCTGCGTGGCGAGCTTGCCCCAGGCGACGGTGGCGTCGAAGGCCTCGATCTCCATCGCCACGCCGATCTTCAGCAGATCGGCCTGCACCGCCTCGGCGATGCCGCCCCAGGTGGAGCCGGCGAAGATGTAGGCCGTCGGCGCCAGCCTTACGCCGTCGCGCACCCGCACGCCGTCGGCGCCGCGTTCCCAGCCGGCCTCGTCGAGCATGCGGTTGGCCTCGTCCACGTCATGCCGCAGGAGCCGGTCGTCGAGGCCGGGATCCCAGTCCACCACCGCCTGGCTGACATAGCTGAAGGCGGGCTCGACCATGCCGAAGAACAGGTCCTCGGCGATCGCCTCCTGGTCGACGGCGAGATTCATCGCGGCGCGGACCACGGGGTCGGCCACCGGGTCCTTGTCGATCTTGAAGCCCATGAAATAGGTCCAGAATGCCTCGTCCGACCGCACCACCTCGACATTGGGCGCGTCCATCAGCTGCGCCACGGCGATATGCGGGACATACTGGGTGATGTCGGACTGCCCGGTCAGCACCGCCACGGTGCGGGTGGAGGCTTCGGGCACCACCTGCCAGACGATCCGTTCCAGATGCGCGGGGCCCTGGTTTTCATAGAAGGACGGGCCCCAGGTGTAGTTCGGGTTGCGCTCCATCACCAGCTGGTCGCGCGGCGCCCAGCTCACCCAGCAGAAGGGGCCGGTGCCGTTGAAGCCGGCGATCCCGAAATCCTCGCCCAGCGCCTCGACATTGTCGCGATCGACGATGGTGCCGAAGCTCTGGGTCAGCTGGTAGAGAAGTTCGGAAAAGGGGGCGTTGAGCCGGTATTCGACGGTCAGTTCGTCGATGGCGACGATGTCCTCGACATCGCCCGCGCGCCAGGCGACGGGCGAGGCGGTCGCGGGGTCGATCCAGCGCTTGAGCGAAAAGACCACGTCGTCGGCGGTCATCGGCTTGCCGTCGCAGAAGCTCACCCCCTCCTTGAGGTGGAAGGTATAGACGAGGCCGTCATCCGACACCTCCCAGCTGTGGGCAAGGCCGTCCGACACGGTCTGCATGTCCGGCTCCAGCGACACCAGCGTGTCGCCCATCATGAACAGCGCCTCGGCGGCGGCGCGCGCGACCGAGCGCTGCGGGTCGTAGTTGTTGCTGTCCACCTCGCGGACGATGGTGATCTCCTGCGCCGCGGCGAGCGTGGGCAGCATCAGCGCGGTGCTCGCGACGAGCGCGCCGATCAGGCTTCTGTTGCAGGTCATGGTCGGTCTCCCTTGGTTGCTTCCCGGTTGGTCGGTTCCTGTCGTCGCGCCTCAGCTTCGCAGCCGCGGGTCGAGCACATCGCGCAGCGCGTCGCCGACGATGTTGGCACAGAGCACGATGACGAAGATCGCCACCGAGGGGATCACCGCGATATGCGGCGCGAACAGCAGGAAGTCGCGCCCCTGCGCGGCCATCATCCCCAGTTCCGCCGCCGGCGGCCGCGCGCCGAGGCCGAGGAAGCTCAGCGCCGCGCCGATCAGGATGACCTGCCCGAAGCGCAGGCTGATGAAGATCATGATCGACGAGATGCAGTTGCGCAGCAGGTAGCGCGTGAACAGCGCCCCGTCCGACAGCCCGACGGCGCGGCCGGCCTCGATGAACTCCTGCTCCATGACGCTGACGGCGATGGAGCGGCCGATGCGGGCGCAGTCGGGGATGGTGGCGATGGCGAGCGCCACGATCACCGGCACCACGCCGGGGCCGAACACCGCGACCAGCGCGAGGCCGAGCAGGATCGCGGGGAAGGACAGCATCATGTCCACCAGCCGCATCACATAGGGATCGATGCGCTTGTAGAAGGCCGAGACGAGACCAAGGAGCGAGCCCAGCACGCCGCCGACCACCACCGCCACCAGGCCGATGATCAGCGTGGTGCGCGTGCCGTAGAGGATGCGCGAGAGGATGTCGCGCCCCTGCCCGTCGGTACCGAGGATGTGGTTCCAGCTGCCGCGCGCCTCCCAGACAGGGGGCAGCATCACGCTGCGGCTGCTGGCATAGGGGTTGTGCGGCGCGACCACCGGCGCCAGCACCGCCGCCAGCACGATCACGACCAGGATGACGAGCGCCAGCGCCGCCGCCTTGTCGGCCAGGAGCAGGCGCCACCAGCTGCGCCGGCGCGGGGCGACCGGCTCGGCGGTGGTGTCGATGCCGGTGGCGGCGCTCATTTCTTCTGCACCCGCGGATCGAGGAGAGCATAGAGGATGTCGACGATCATGTTGATCAGGATGAAGGCCAGCGCCAGCACCAGGATCGCGCCCTGCGTCAGCGGGAAATCGGCCGAGAGAATCGCCCCCACCGCCAGCCGGCCGATCCCCGGATAGGAGAAGATGGTCTCGGTCACCACCGCCCCGCCGAGGAGATACCCCGCCTGCAGGCCGATGAGCGTGATCACCGGGATCAGCGCATTGCGCAGCCCGTGGCGCAGGATCACCGCGCGCTCGCTCAGCCCCTTGGCGCGGGCGGTGCGCACATGATCGAGCCGCAGCACCTCCAGCACGCTCGAGCGCGTCATCCGCGCCACCGGCCCGATGAAGATCAGCCCGAGCGACAGCGCCGGCAGGGCGATGTGGCGCAACCCGTCCACCGTCCAGAGCGGACCGCCGCGGCCGATGAAGGGCAGAAGCTGCCATTTCACGCCCAGATACTGGATCAGCACGAGGCAGATGAAGAAGATCGGCAGCGACACGCCCGCCACCGAGAAGGCCATGATCACCCGGTCCACCAGCGACCCGCGCCAGACCGCCGCCAGCGTGCCCATGGCGATACCCGCCGGGATCGACCAGATCAGGCAGGCGAACATCAGCTCGACCGTGGGGCCGATGGCGGCGCCGAGCTCGCTGATCACGGTCTTGTTCGAGATCAGCGAGCGGCCCAGATCGCCCTGCATCAGCCGTCCCATGTAGCGCATGAACTGCACCACGATGGGGTCGTCGAGGCCCATGCGTTCGCGGATCGTCGCGACCACCTCGGGCGGGGCCATCGGGCCGGCCAGCACCCGCGCCGGATCGCCCGGCGCCACCTGCACCAGCACGAAGCCGAGGATCAGCACCCCCAGCAGAACCGGGATCGAGAGCAGGAGCCGGTTGACGATGGTCTCGATCATCTGCGGGGGCCTGCCATCCTGTCGTTTCGCCCAAGCTCAGCCGGTTCGCTCGAAGACGACCCTGCCACCCAGCACGGTAAGGTCGCAGCGCGCCTCGAGGATCGCCTCGGGCGGACCGGTGCGGAAATCGCGGTCGAACACGGCGACATCCGCCAGCATGCCCGGCAGCAGCCGCCCCTTCGTCGTTTCGGCCTTCTCGGCATAGGCCGAGGCATGGGTGTAGGCGTGCAGCGCCTCCTCGACCGAGAGGCGCTGCGCGGGGCCGATCTCGGTACCGCGCCGGGTGCGCCGGGTGACCATCGTGTAGATGTTGGGCAGGGGCGCGATCTCGGTCACCGGGCAGTCGGTCGAGGCCGAGGGCTCGAGCCCGCGCTCGATCCATGTCCGCATCGGGTGCGAGGCGGCGACCTTCTCGGCCGGGGCGAGCGTCAGGTAGAGATCGCCGAAGTAGTAGAGGAACGCCGGCTGCGGCACCGGCAGCACGTGCATTTCCACCATCCGCTCCATCTGGTCGGGGCGCAGCCAGCCGCAATGCTCGATCCGGTGCCGGCGGTCGGGGTCCGGCGTGTCGGCGAGCGCCGCGGCATAGGCATCGAGCACCTGGTCGATGGCGGCATCGCCGATGGCGTGGATCGCCATGGTCCAGCCCGCCCGATGCGCGGCCAGCACCATCGCCGCCACCTCGGCACCGTCGGGGATGCACAGGATGCCGCGGTCCGCCGGATCGTCGCCCAGATAGGGCCAGGTCATGGCCGCGGTCCGCCCGCCGGCGCTGCCGTCGGTGAAGATCTTGACGCCGCCGATGCGGAACATGTCGTCGCCGGTGCCGGTGACCAGCCCCTCGGCGATGCAGCGATCGAGGATCGTGCGCGTCTTGTCGCCCATCACCGTGCCCCAGACCCGCACCGGCAGCCGGCCGGCGGCATGGGCGGCGCGATAGCCCTCCATCTCGGCCCAGCCGTCGCGCAGGCCGATCGCGGCCTCCATCACCGAGGTGATTCCGTGCGACAGCAGGTCATGGCCGCCGCGCTCGATCGCCGTCACCATGTCGTCGCGCGTGGTGCGCGGCATCACCGCGATCACCGGCTCGCGCGCGGTCTCGGCCAGAAGCCCGGTCAGGCGACCGCCCTCGCGGCCGATCAGCCCGCCCTCGGGCGCCGGCGTGTCCGCGTCGATGCCCGCCAGCGCCAGCGCGCGGCTGTTGGCCACGGCCAGATGCCCGTCGGTGCGCACGATGTAGCAGGGGTGGTCGGGACAGGCCGCGTCCAGCTCGTCGCGGGTCGGGTGGCGGCCGGTGTCGAGCTGGAAATGATCGTAGCCGCGCCCGGTCACCCAGCCGCCCGGCGGCGTCGCCGCGGCCCGTGCCCCAAGCGCATCCAGAAGCGCCGCGAGCGTCGGCGACGCGGCCGGCCGCAGATCCACCTCGGCCATGGCGAGGCCATAGGGCAGCAGATGCATATGCGCGTCGTTCAGCCCCGGCACCGCCAGCCGCCCGGCAAGATCGACGATGCGCGTGCCGGCGCCGGCCAGTGCCGCGATCTCGGCAGCCGAGCCGGTGGCGAGGATGCGCCCGCCGCCGATCGCGACCGCCTCGGCCTCGGGCAGGCCCAGCCCGCACCAGACGTGCCCGCCGGTCAGGATCAGCTCGGCCGCCATGCCGGCGCCGTTCCCGGGATTCTCCGCATCTTCGCCAAATTCCCCCCCGTCGCCCTGTTCATTCTTGTCTTGTTTGCGCGAAGTGAGCAGAAACCTGGACGGGGTGTCAAGCGCCAGCGCCCGGGATTCGTCGGCGCGGCGCGGCGATGACCGGAATGCGTGCCGGGCAAGCCGTTTCCCGCTCAGGCGCCGGGCAATGCCCGCGTCCGGCACCCGCCGCAACCTTTCCGGAGTTCGTCATGAGCCTGCCCTCCGCCGCCCCCTCGTCCTTCCCCGAGCCGCTGCGCGCCGAGCTCGCCGCGGCGCTGCCCGCCGGCGCGGTGCTCTGCGGCGCGGCGGTC
>SLPP01000406.1 GCA_007131945.1 Paracoccaceae bacterium
GCCCGCCCCGGCCGCCAGGCCCAGACCGAGGGCGCGACATAATGCACCGTCGGCAGGTCCGGCCGCGCGGCGCGGGCGCGCCCGAGCACGCGCAGGCAGAAATCGGGGCTGTCGATGGTGACGACGACATCCGGCGCGGTGGCGGCGATCGCGTCCGCCGCCTGGCGGATCCGGCGCCTGAGCGCGAAGTAGCGCGGCAGCACCTCGGCGAGCCCCATGACGCTGAGCTCCTCCATCGGGAAGACGCTTTCCAGCCCCTGCCCGGCCATCGCCGCGCCGCCGATCCCGGCGAAACGCGTGTCGGGGGCAAGCTCGCGCAGCCCGGCCATCAGCGCGCCGCCCAGCAGGTCGCCCGAGGGTTCGCCCGCGATCAGGAAGGCCTTCACGGCTCCGCCCAGAGCGCGATCCCGGCGGCGTCGGCGGCGGCGAGGGTCTCGGCGCGGCGCAGGATGACCACGTGGCCCGCCTGCAGGCAGAGGCCGGAAAGCCGCGCCGCCCGGGCGGCGGCGACCGTCGCCGGGCCGATCGCGGGCAGGTCGATGCGCAGCTCCTGCGCCGCCTTGGCGCGCTTGACCAGCACGCCGCCCGTGCGCGGCTCGCGCGTCTCGCGGCAGGCGGCGACATGGGCGAGCATCGCGTCGGTGCCATAAAGCGCCTCGACCGCGAGGCAGAGACCGCCGGCGACGACGCAGCCCTGGCCGAGGTCGAGCGGCGCGAGCCCCTGCAGGATCTCGGCCCCGCGCGCGGCATCGGCCCGAAGCCCGGCATCGGGCTCGGTCGCGCCGAGGACGCCCGGCGCGGCGAGAAGCCCCGGCGCGCAGTCGGCGAGGCCTTTGACGGCGAGCCCGTACTCCTCGAAGACCGCGATCACCGCGCGCAGGAGCGCGTCGTCGCCCTGCCCCAGCGCCGGCAGGAGGCGCGGCATCAGCGCCGCGGTCTCGGGGTCGAAGAGGCCGGGGTCGAAGCGCGGGCGGTGCACGGTGCCGGCGAACAGGACCTCGCTCACCCCGTCCGCTACGAGGCGGCGCAGGAGCGGCACGAGCCGCTCGATCCGGAAGGTCAGGTCGGGGGCGAGACCCGCCGGCGGATAGCCCTCGACGGCGCAGATCAGGGGCGGCGCGGGCAGATGCGCGGCAAGCTCGGCCGGTAGGTCGCCCGCCCCGGCGATGACGGCAAGGCGGCTCATTTCGGGATCAGGAAGGAGCGGTCCGAGGCGGAGAGGATGAAATCGGTCATCTCGCGCACATGCGGGCTTTCGGTCTCCTCGGCCAGCCGGCGGGCGCGGTCGAGGAAGGTGCCCTCGCCCTGCGCCAGCATCTGGTAGGCGGCGCGGAGCGCGGTGATCTCGGCCCGATCCACCCCGCGCCGCTTGAGCCCGACGAGGTTGAGCCCGTCGAGCTCGCCCCGCGGCGCCTGGACGAGGCCGTGCGGGACGACGTCGTTGGTGACCATCGTCACCGCGCCGATGATCGCGCCGCGGCCGATACGGACGAACTGGTGCACGCCGGAAAGCCCGCCGATGATCACGTCGTCGCCGATGACGCAATGCCCGGCAACGGCGGCCTGGTTGGCCATGATCACCCGGTTGCCGAGCTGCGCGTCATGGCCGACATGAGCGCCGGTCATGAAGAGGCAATCGTCGCCCACAAGCGTGACGCCGCCGCCGCCCGCCGTGCCGGTGTTCAGCGTCGCCCCCTCGCGGATGCGGCAGCGGGCACCGACGATCAGCCGCGTACGCTCGCCGGCGTATTTCAGATCCTGCGGCACCTCGCCGACGGTGGCGAAGGGAAAGACCGTGCAGCCCGGCCCGAGTTCGGTCCAGCCGGTGATCACCGCGTGGCTCCTGACCTCGGTGCCGGCGCCGAGCGTCACTTCCGGCCCGATCACGGCGAAGGGGCCGATGCGGCAGCCCGCGCCGATCTCGGCGCCCTCCTCGACGATGGCGGCGGGATGGACCTGCGCCGAAGGATCGACCGGCATCAATCAGTCCCGGCCGTTCAGGTCGATCATCGCCATGAACTCGGCCTCGGCCGCGATCTCGGTGCCGACCGTGGCGACGCCCTCGAACTTCCAGATCCGCGACGAGCCGCGCTTCACCGTGACCTTCAGCTCCAGCACGTCGCCGGGCACCACCTTGCGCCGGAACCGGGCCTTGTCGATGGCCATGAAATAGACCAGCGGGTTGCGGTCGACGAGGTCGAGCGTCAGGCCCACCAGCACCGCCGCGGTTTGCGCCATCGCCTCGATGATGGTGACGCCGGGCATGATCGGCGCGCCGGGGAAATGGCCCTGGAAATGCGGCTCGTTGAAGGTGACGTTCTTGATCCCGGTCGCGGCCTCGCCGACGCGGATGTCGCGCAGCCTGTCGATCAAGAGGAAGGGGTAGCGATGCGGGATGATGCGCTGGATCAGCGCGAGATCGGCCTCGGTCGTGGCGGACCAGTCCTGCGCCGTGTCCTTGGCGGTATCGGGCATCTCGGCTGTCTCCCTCGGGCTGCACCGCGCATTCGGCCGCGCTTCGGGCCGCGCTCTGGCGCGAGGACTAGCAACTTCGCCCCGTCGCGGCAAGAAGGCAGGCGACCAGCGACGCGCCTGGCGGTCACTCCTCGGGCGGGACCTCGGAAGGCGGCGGCGTCCGGTCGCCGAAGGCGGTGTCCAGCCGCTCGATCATCTGGTCGGTGACGTCGAGCCAGTCGGCGCCGAGGATCAGCGCATCGGGGCGCAGGATGGCGACCAGCCCCTCCTCGCTCATCAGTTGCACCAGCACCGGCAGCGCCTCGTCGAAGAAGCGCGCCGCGGCGGCGTCCGAGCGGCGGGCGAGATCGAGGCTGAGCTCGTTGCGCTCCGCGCGGATCGCCTCGACCCGCTGGTCGAAGGCATCGGCACGGGCGCGGAATTCCTCGGGCGCGAGCTCGGCGCGGGCCGCGGTCAGGGCGCGTTCCTCGGCGGCGAGTTCCTCGGCGATGCGCTCGTTCTCGGCCTCGAGCCGGGCCTCGGCCTCGCGCAGCTCGGCGAGCACCGCCTGGCCGTAGCGCGACTCGCGCAGGAGCCGCTCCTCGTTGAGGATGCGAAACGGCGCCTCCTGCGTCGCCGCCGGCAGCGCGACGCAGGCGAGCGCTGCGGCGAAGAGCGCGCCGCGCAGACGGCCGGGCATCAGAAACGGGACGAGACGGTCAGATCGAACCGCTGGATCCGGTCGAAACGCTCGCGCTTGAGCGGGGTCGAGAAGTTGAACCGGAGCGGCCCGATCGGCGTGTCCCAGAAGACCGAGACGCCGGCCGTGGCACGCAGCCTCGCGCTGTCGCCGATGATGTTCGCCGCCCCTGGACGGTCGATGCTCCAGAGCGTGCCGATATCGATGAAGGCGCCGCCGGAGATGGCGTATTCCTGCGGCAGGCCGAGCGGGAACTCGGCCTCGAGGCGGGCGACGGCGAAATAGTTGCCGCCGAGACCGTCATTGGTGTCGGCATCCCGCGGCCCGATGCCGTAGGGGCGGAAGCCGCGCATCTGCTCGGGTCCCAGCTCGAAACGCTCGGTGATCCGGCTGGCGCCCGAACGGTGCCAGATCGCGCCCGCCTCGGCCTCGGCGCGCAAGAGGACGTCGCCGCCGAAGACGCGCTGCTCGTAACCGGCCAGCGCCGTCGTGCGCAGCCAGCGGCGGTCGCCGCCGAGCCCGGCGATATCGGTGCCGAAGCGGAAGATGACGCCGCGGTCGGGATCGGGGCCGGTGCGGCGCGTGTCGTAGACATAGGTGAAGCCGGCCGAGGAGGTGAGGAACCGGCCCGCATCGGTGCGCAGGCGCGGCGAGATCCGGTCGGGGAGCGGCGGCTCCGGCGGCGGGGAAAGCCGCAGGCGGTTCTGCGAGATCGAGTAGCGCACGCCAAGCCGGCCGAACTCGCTGACCGGGAAGGTCAGCGACGGCGAGAAGACCAGCGTCCGCGAGCCGAAGCGCGCGAACCGGCTCGACGTCGTCGTGCTCAGCCCGCCGCGGAAGCCGAATTCCAGGTCGCGCCCGAGAAGCGCCGGCTCGGTGAAGGTGAAGTTGAAGGCGCGGGCCCGGCGCTCGGTCGAGAGTTCCATGGCCAGACTCTGGCCGCGGCCGAGGAAGTTCGCCTCGCTGAACTGGACGTTGGCGCCGATCCCCTCGCGCGCGCCGTAACTCACGCCGAAGCCGAGCGCGCCGGTCGGCGCCTCCTCGACCTGGACATCGACGATCGCCTGATCCGGGGTGCTGCCATCCTCGACGCCGACATTGACGTCGCCGAAATAGCCCAGCGCCCTGATGCGCGCCGCCGCCTCGCGGATCTCGCGCGGGTTGAGCGGGTCGCCCTCGGCGGGGTCGAACTGCCGGCGGATCACCCGGTCCTGGGTGGTGGCGTTGCCCTGGATGTCGATGCGCTCGATGAACCTGCGCTCGCCGCGGACGATGGCGAATTCGACATCGATCGTCCGCTCGCGCTCGTTGCGCGTCAGCCGCGGCTCGACCCGCAGGAAGCGCTCGCCGGCGCGCTGGCCGACGCGTTCCATCCGTTCGACCGTGTTGTCGAGCAGCACCGGCGAGAAGACCGAGCCGGGACGCAGGCGGATCTCGGCGCGGAAGGGCGCGGGATCGATGCCGGGGATCTCGGAGACGACGCTGGTCCGGCCCAGCCGGTACTGCTGGCCCTCGCGGATGGTGAAGGTGACGAAGGCCGCGTCACGCTCGCGCGCGATCTCGGTCACCCCGGCGGTCACCTGGGCGTCGACAAAGCCGCGCGAGAGGTAGAAGTCCTGCAGGAGCTGGCGGTCGGCGTTGATCCGCGCCTCGTTGAGGTTGTCGGACTGGAACAGGAAGCTCAGCACGCCCGCCTGGCTGGTCTGCAGCGCGTTGCGCAGCCGTCGGTCGGAGAACGAGCGGTTGCCGACGAAGCTGATCCGCTGGATCTCGACCACCGCGCCCTCGGTGATCTCGAAGGCGAGATCGACCCGGCCGTCGCCGCGCTCGATCAGGCGCGGCGTGATCCGCGCGGCGAGGCGGCCCTGCGCGGCGTAGACCTCGGCGATGGCGGAGGCGTCGGCCTCGGCCTGCGCCGGCGAGAAGACGCGGCCCGGGCGCGAGACGACGACCTCGCGCAGGATGTCGTCGTTGACCCGGCGGTTGCCCTCGAAATTCACGAAGTTGAGGATCGGGTATTCATCGACCCGGATCACCAGCCGGTTGCCCACCGGCACGAAGTCGACCGAACGGAAGAAGCCGGTCGCGGCGACGCGCTGGTAGGCGGCGTTGAGATCGGCCACCGAGAGGGTGCGGTTGCGGGGGATTCGGGCGAAGTTGGCCACCGTTTCGGCGTCGATCTGCCGGTTGCCCTCGACCGCGATCGTGGCGAAATTGTAGCTCTGCGCCGTCGCCGGCGCCGGCATCAGCAGCGAAAGCGTTGCGATCACGGCGAAAAATGCCATCGCCACCGATCGCGGGGCACAGGACCGGACAAGGCCCCGCGCCATTCTGGTCAGGCTGATCACGCGCATTCCGAAGCCCCGCTACCCCTCGTTCTTTTCCCCGTGAGTAGCGGCAAGAGGGCGCAATGTCAAAGCGCGTTGAGCGGCCTCGCGCGGGTTGTGGCCCGCGCGAGACGACGCGGCGTCAGCCCTTCACCCCGGGCATGATGTCGATCGCCTCGACGGCCAGTCCGCCCAGCCAGCCGGCGAGCAGGAGCCCGACGATCACCGCGAGGAAGAACCAGACCCAGTCACCGCCCAGCTGGTAGACGGTACGCAGACCGGTTTCGTCGGGGCTGGTCGGTGTCATGGCGGCGTTCCCTGCTTGATTGCACAGCCCCGTCTACCCTACCCGCATGACCGCCCCAAGGCGGTCAGCAGACAAAATAATGGCAGGGTTTCCAGAGTGTTAACGCGCGATCAGCAGAGGATGTCGTTGATCACCGCGAAGGCCATCAGCGACAGGATCACCACCAGCCCGAAGGTCATCAGCGCCCCGACCACCCGCTCGTTCGGCGGCCGGCCGGTCACCGCCTCGTAGGCGTGGAAGACGAGATGCCCGCCGTCGAGGATGGGAATCGGGAAGAGGTTCAGAAGCCCGACCGCGGTCGAGAGCACGGCGATGAACCAGATGAAGTTCCAGATCCCGTCCGAGGCCATGGCGCCCGAGACCCGCGCGATGCCGATCGGGCCCGAGAGGTTGCAGGTCGAGATCGCGCCGACGACCATGTGGTAGAGCCCGTCGAAGCTGCGCGCGACCACCATCCAGGTCTGCGCCGCGGCCATCGGCAGCACCTCGGCCGGGCCGGGGCGGCGGACCGGATGCTCGAAGAAGGCGCCGCTCTCCAGCCCGATCAGCCAGCGCGTCTCGAACCCGCCCTCGGGACGCGGCAGGTCGGTGCGCCGCGGGGTCAGGGTGAGATCGATCTCCGCGCCCCCGCGCCAGACGCGCAGGTCGACCGGGCCGCCCTCGGCAGCGCCGACGATGGGGGGCAACTCGCTGAAGGCATGGACCGGCGTCTCCTCGACGGCGAGGATCACGTCGCCGGCCTGCATGCCGGCATCGCGCGCCGCCGAATTGAGCGAGATGCCGGCGGCGCGCGGCGGCACCGGGAACGGCCCGTCGAGCACGGCGACGCGGCCCTCGCGCTCGACCGTGTAGGTGACGGCGGGGGCGGGGTCGAGTTCGGCGGCGACGCGGAAGAAATCCGCCAGCGTCTCGACCTCGTTGCCCTCGATGGCGAGGATGCGGTCGCCGGGGCGCAGCTCCTGCACCGCCGCCGGCAGCGGGTGGATCTCGCCGACGACGGGCGTGTCCTCGGCGATGCCGCGGATGCCGAGGAAGAGCGCGAAGACGAGGATCGAGAAGGCGAAGTTGAAGAGCGGCCCCGCCGCGACCGTGGCCGAGCGCGCCCAGAGCGGCGCGCCGTGCATGCTGCGCCGCCGCTCGGCCTGGTCCATTCGCGACATCGCCTCCTCGTCGGCGCCCGAGGCGGCATTGCTGTCGCCGAGGAACTTGACATAGCCGCCGAAGGGCAGCGCCGCGACCTGCCAGCGCGTGCCGCGGCGGTCGATCCGGCTGTAGAGGACCGGGCCGAAACCGATCGAGAAGACCTCGGCATGGATGCCCGACCAGCGGCCGACGATGTAATGGCCGTATTCGTGCACCGCCACGATCACCGACAGCGCCACGACGAAGGCGGCGAGCGTGAAGAACAGGTTGCCGAAACCGGGCAGAAGACCCAACAGGTCCATGCAGAACTCCTCAGGCGGCGCGACCGCGGGCGCGGATCACCTCGGCGGCGCGACGGCGCGCCTCGGCGTCGATGGCGAGCACCTCTTGCAGCGACTTTGGGGCATTTCCAAGGCTGCCCCGTGACATGTAGTCCGCGAGCGTATCCTCGACCACGCCGGCCATGTCCAGAAAGCCGATCTGACCTTCGATGAAATGATCGAGAGCGATCTCCTTGGCGGCGTTGAAGACCGCCCCCGCCGCGCCCCCGATCCGCATCACCTCGCCGGCCAGCCGCAGCGCCGGATAGCGGCGCAGGTCGGGCGCGGCGAAATCGAGCCGGCCGGCGGCGGCGAGGTCGAGCCGCGCGACCGGCAGCGCGCCCCGGTCGGGCCAGTTCAGCGCGTAGCCGATCGGGTGGCGCATGTCGGGGCTGCCGAGATGCGCCATCATCGCCCCGTCGCGGAAGCCGACCAGCGCATGAACGAGCGACTGCGGATGGATCAGGACACGGATCTGGTCCGGGTCGAGGCCGAAGAACTCGCGCGCCTCGATCACCTCCATCGCCTTGTTGAACATCGAGGCCGAGTCGATGGTGATCCGCTGGCCCATCGCCCAGTTGGGATGCGCGCCGGCATCGGCGACGGTCGCCTGGGCCAGGCGCTCGAGCGGCCAGTCGCGCAGCCCCCCGCCCGAGGCGGTCAGCGTCACCGTCTCGACCGCGGCGATGTCCTCGCCGACCAGCGCCTGGAAGACCGCCGAATGCTCGCTGTCCACCGGCAGCAGCGTCGCGCCATGCGCCCGCGCCTCGGCCAGCAGCAGCGGGCCGGCGGTGACCAGGCTTTCCTTGTTGGCCAGCGCCACGATGCAACCCTGCGAGAGCGCGGCGAAACCCGGCGCCAGACCCGCCGCGCCGACGATCGCCGACATCACCCAGTCGGCCGGGCGGTAGCCGGCCTCGACCACCGCGCCGGGGCCGGCGGCGACCGCGATGCCCGTGCCGGCCAGCGCCTCCTTCAGCGGGCGGTAGCATTCCTCATGCGCCGTCACCGCCAGTTCGGCGCGGTGCGCGCGGGCGAGCTCGGCCAGCCGCGCGACCTGCCGCCCGCCGGTCAGCGCGACGACGGCGACATCGTCGCGCCGTGCCAGAAGGTCGAGCGTGCTTTCGCCGACCGACCCCGTCGCCCCGAAAACCGTGATCCGTCGCATCTCAGCCTGCTGCCCCGGCCACCGCGCGGAGCAATCCCAGATTGGCCATCACCAGCGCCACCAGCGCCACGGCGATCATCGCGTCGAACCGGTCGAGCACGCCGCCATGGCCGGGGATCAGGCTGGAGCTGTCCTTGACCCCCATCCGCCGCTTGATGGCGCTTTCGGCAATGTCGCCCATCTGCCCGGCAAAGGCCAGCAGAACCGACAGCACGATCAGCCCCGCCCCGGCGCCGAGCACCGGCATGAAGGCCGCGCCCACCGCCGCGCCCATGACCCAGCCCGCCACGGTGCCCGACCAGGTCTTCTTCGGGCTGACCCCGGGCCAGAATTTCGGCCCGCCGATCAGCCGCCCGGCGAAATAGCCCGCCACGTCCGAGCCGATCACGATCAGGATCAGCCACAGCACCCATTCGAGCCCGTAGTCCCACCGCAGCGCGATCAGCCCGTGCGCGGCGAGCAGGATCAGCGCCAGGTAGGCGCCGAAGATGCGGCCGTCGCGCGGCACGCGGGCCGCGACCAGCGCCGCCGCCGCGACGAGCCCGAGCACCGAGACCCAGCCGCCCCAGGTGTAGGTGAAGACCGCGACCAGGATCGCCGCGACGACGCCATGCGCCTCGGCGCGGGCGGGCGGCGCGTCGGGGACCATCATGCGGTAGAGCTCCCAGCCCATCAGGCCGGCAAGCGCGATGGCCAGCGCGGCGAAGACATGCCCGCCCAGCCAGAGCGCGCCGAGCCCCACCGCCACCATCGCCAGAGCCGAGAGGACACGCGCGCGAAGATCCGCGAACCGCGCATCGCTCATGCAGTCACCCCGCCGAAGCGCCGCTCGCGCTGGCCATAGGCCTCGAGCACGCGCTCGAACTCGGCCCGGTCGAATTCGGGCCAGAGGACCGGGGTGAACGCGTATTCCGAATAGGCCGTCTGCCAGGGCAGGAAATTCGACGAGCGCAGCTCGCCCGAGGTGCGGATGACGAGGTCGGGATCCGGCAGGTCGTGGGTGTCGAGATGCGCCTCGATCAGCGCCTCGCTCAGCTCCTCCGGGCGCAGCCGGCCGGCGGCGACCTCCGTGCACAGCATCCGTGTCGCGCGCACGATCTCGTCACGGCCGCCGTAGTTGATCGCCACCGTCATGTGCAGGCGCGTGTTCTGCGCGGTCAGCCCCTCGATCCAGGCGAAGAGATCCTGCAGCACCGGGCTCAGCCCCGACCGGTCGCCGATGAAGCGCATGCGCACGCCCTGCCGGACAAGCTCTTCCGCCTCGCGCCGGATCGAGCGGGCGAACATGCCCATCAGCCCCATCACCTCGCGCCGCGACCGGCGCCAGTTCTCGGTCGAGAAGGCATAGACGGTCAGGTACTGCACGCCGAGATCGGGGCAGGCGCGCACGACTTCCTTCAGCCGGCGCACCCCCTCGCGGTGGCCCATCAGCCGCGGCAGGCCGCGGCCCTGCGCCCAGCGACCGTTGCCGTCCATGATGATCGCCACGTGCAGCCCGCGAAGGGCCTTCCTGTCCGCCGTGTTCAACGCCGCGTCCCCGTCCTGCCTCTGCCCGTACC
>SLPP01000147.1 GCA_007131945.1 Paracoccaceae bacterium
CTACGGCGTGCTGATCGTGCTCCTCGGCATGCCGCTTGCCACCGCGCTCTTCGTGCCGGCGCTGCTGCGCCTGCAGTTCGGCGCGCCGTGGCTGCCGGCGCTGGGGCTGGTCGCGGGGATCTGGGCGCTGATGTACGCGTTGCGCGCGATCCTCGCGGTGCGCCTGCCGACGGGGCTCTGGACCGGCACCTTTCCGCTGTGACCGACGGGATTGACGCGGCGCGCCCGGCCGCGTCAGTCGGCTTCCGCTTGATCCCTTCGGTAAGCACGGGCGAAACAACGCCGCAGATATTGCTGAACGGATCAACCGGATTTGGTATCAGTCGGACAGCTGGTCGGCCGAGGAGCGGAACCCTTCGCGGACCACCCCGCCGCCGGGCCTGATGTAGCGCCAATGCGTGACGACCAGCATCCGCTTCATGAAGGATTCCTCGATCCGCTCGCGGTTCATCCAGAACCCCTCGAAGAGGATCTCGAGCGCCTGCTCCGCCTCCCGCCCCTCGGGCGTGTCGGCCTTCGCCGCGATCTCGGTCAGGATCTGACCCAGCCCGGCGCGGAACGCCTCCGACAGTGGCTCGTTGAACTCGACGAAGAAATCGGGCGTGTTCAGCGGGTCCTCGTAGACATGCAGCTGCACCCGCTCGCCGTGATCCCAGACCGGATGCGGGAAGACATGCACGCGGTGGCGCTCGATCTCGGCCACCTCAAAGGCGGCCTGGACCTCGGAATCGGCGAAACGCTGGCTGGTCGGCATGGTCTGTCCCTTGGTTGCGCGACGCCCATTATGGCAAGCCGCGCGGCCGATGTCTGCCCCGCGAAGCGGCTGTCATGGATGAAAGTTTCCCGCCGCCGCGGAAGCGGGCCGGTCAGCGCACGACGAGATCGGCATGCAGCGCGCCGGCGGCGCTGATCGTGTTGAGGATGTCGATCATCTCGCGCGGGCCGACACCCAGCGCGTTGAGCCCGGCGACGACCTCGGCCAGCGAGGTGGCGCCGGTGACCTCGGCCAGCCCGGTGCCCGGCGCGCGTTCGATCTCGGCATAGGTGCGCGGCACGACCACGGTCTCGCCCTCGGCGAAGGGGTTGGGCTGGGAGACGAGCGGCTGTTCCTCGACGCGCAGCGTCAGCCCGCCCTGGGCCACGGCGACGCGGCTGATGCGCACGTCCTCGCCCATCACGATCGTGCCCGAGCGCTGGTCGACGACGACGCGTGCCCGCGCGCCCGGCGTGATCGCGAGGTTCTCGATCCGGCTGAGCGCATGGGCGGGCGTCGGCATGCCCGTGCGGCCGATATCGACGACGACGGTGCCGGCATCCTGCATCACCGCGACGGCCTGGCCGAATTCGTTGTTCACCACCGTCTCGATCCTGAGCGCGGTGGTGAAATCGGCCTCGCGCAGCGCCAGCCGCACGCGGGAAAGCGAGGCGAGCTCGAACTCGACCTCGCGCTCGACCCGCGCGCCGCCGGGAATGGAGCCGCCGGTCGGCACGCCCTGGACGATCTCGGCCGCCTGGCCGCGGGCGGAGACCCCGCCGGCGATCACCGCGCCCTGGGCGACAGCGTAGATCTGCCCGTCGGCGCCGTTGAGCGGGGTCATCACCAGCGTTCCGCCGAAGAGGCTCGAGGCATCGCCGATCGCCGAGACGGTGACGTCGAGCCGCGAGCCCGCGCGCGCGAAGGGCGGCAGCGTCGCGGTGACCAGCACCGCGGCGACGTTGCGCGGGCGGAACTGTTCGCCGGCGACGTTCACCCCCAGCCGCTCGAGGATGTTGGCCATGATGTCTTCGGTGAACGGCGAGTTGCGGATCCCGTCGCCGGTGCCGTTCAGCCCCACGACCAGGCCGTAGCCGATCAGGTCGTTGCCGCGCACGCCGTCGAATTCGACCAGATCCTTCAGCCGCACCTGCGCCGCCGCCGGAAGGGCGAGGAGCAGCACGAGCAGACCAGTCAGCAGGCGTCGGATCATCGCAGATACTCCGTGAGCGAAAGCCGCGCCACGCGCGCGGTCACCGCGTAGATGGATTCGAGCTGGACGCGGCTCTGCTCGACCGCCATCGCCGCCTTGTAGGGGTCGACGCCGATCTTGTCGCTGCGCGCGATCTCCAGCCGGTCGCGTTCCAGCGAGAGGCGCAGCTGGCGCTGTTCCAGCGCCTCCTGCGCGACGCCGACGCCGGCTTGGAGCGTCGCCAGCCCCTCGGCGTTCTCCAGAAGCCCGGTCATCGCCCGCTTCAGGACGGCGCGCTCCTCGCTCGCATCGAGCGCGAGCGAACCGTCGTCGATCAGCACGACCATCGCCGCCGCCATCAGCTGGCGCCGGATCGCGGGCTCCTCGGCGGTGGGCAGCATCGGCGCGGGGGTCGCGTCGTCGATCATGCCCGCCGGGATCGGCGCGCCGCCGCGATAGATGTCGGTCGCGAAACCGGTGCCGGGATCCATGAAATAGGCCTCGAGCGCCGCGGTCACGTCGGCCTCCGTGGTCAGCCCGGCGACCACCGGACCGAGCGCGGCGAGCATCGCCTCGGGTGCGACGAGCGGCGCGCGATCCGAACTCACGCCGGAAAAGAGCGTCCTGCCGGCAACGCCGAGCGACAGGGCCGAGACCGTCTCGTCGAGTACCGCCCGCGCCGCCTGCGCCGAGAGGGCGCGCGCCGCGGGTCCGGCGGCCGATTGCGCCGTCATGACCAGCTTCTCGGCCAGTCCCTTGCCGGCGCGCGCCACCTTGTCGAGCGCCGACTGCGCCGAGTCGAAGGCGGTCACGATCTGCTTGAGCGCGGCGTCGAACCCGTCGATGCGCGTCAGCCGGTTCTCGATCATGTGCAGCGACGCGATGTCGCCGCGCAGATGGCGGGCGGCGGACTGGACCTTGCCGGTGGTCAGCTCGTGGCTGTGCCGCGCGAGGTCACTGCGCGCCTGAACGCCGGTCCGCTGCAGGTGGAAGGGCAGCGCCAGCGTGCCCAGGGTCGCCCAGCTCATGTTCAGATCTCCATCAGGCGGCGCAGCATCTGGTCGGCGACCTGGATGAGGCGCGCATTGGCCGCGTAGGCCTGCTCGATCAGGACCAGCCGCTGCATCTCGGCATCGGTGTCGACGCCGCGGGCCAGCACACGTTCGTGGAGTTCGGTGGCGCGGGCCGAGGTCTGGCTCGCGCGATCCTCGAAACCCTGCCGCGTCAGGCTGATCTGCGACAGTTCGCGCCCGACCGTGTCGCCGAAGCTCGTCTCGGCCATGCCCGGCGCCGGGGCGAGGGGGCGTTGCAGCGCCTCGATCCAGCGGTTGATCTGCGTCGCGTCGCCGACCGGCCCGCGGGGTCCGGCCGGATCGGCGCCCAGCCCCTCCCGCAGGTGCCACAGATGGCCGCCAAGCTCGGGCTGCACGAGCGGGTTCAGCGCCAGCCGGCCGGCAAGTCCCGGCGGCGCGGCCGGATCAAGCGGGCCGCCCTGATCGGTAAACAGCCCCGGCCCGCCCGGCGCCGATGGGTCGGTGCCCGGCGCCTCGAACCGCGCGATCAGGTCCGCCGCCATCCGGTCGAGCGCCGTCTGCGCGGCGACGCCCTGCGTGTCGCGCACGTCGAAACGGGCGGCAAGGCGACCGCCGCCGAAGGGACCGCCGTTGCCGGGATTGGCGACCGGCTTGCCGTTCAGCGTCAGGCCCGAGAGCGT
This sequence comes from Paracoccaceae bacterium, assembly GCA_007131945.1. Taxonomy (GTDB): domain Bacteria; phylum Pseudomonadota; class Alphaproteobacteria; order Rhodobacterales; family Rhodobacteraceae; genus Pararhodobacter. The sequence goes on from SLPP01000147.1 coordinate 3,661, forward strand.
GCCGCCGGCAAGCGTCATGCCCGGCTCGATCGCGGTGCTGGGGGTGAAACCGATCACCGACGGCGTCACGTCAAGCAGAAGCTGACCGCCATCGGTGTAGAGGATGCTGCGCCCCTCGGGCGAGTTGTATTCGCGGATCGGCACGATCTCGGACAGGCGGGTGATCAGGTTCTGCCGTTCGTCCATCAGCGCCAGCGGCGGCTCGCCCGAGGCGCGCATGCTGACGATGTCGCCGTTGAGCCGCGCGAGGTGCGCCAGCCCGTCGTTGAGCTCGGCCACGTCGCGCGCGATGGCGCCATCGGCATCGAGCCGCGCCTGCTGGACATGGCGCTGCAGGCTGTCGAATTCCTGCACCATCGCGCCCGCCGCGGTACCGACCGCCGCGAGGCGCTGGTCCATGTCCGGCCGGTTCGCGGCCGCGACCAGCGCCGCCTCGAAGGCGGCGACGCGGCCGGCGAGGGCGAAGGGGTCGCCGGGCGCGCCGACGGCATTCTCGAAATCGGTCCAGAAGCGCGCCCCCGCCTCGGCCCCGGCGCGGTCGGCGCCGGCCTGCCGGACAAGCGCGGTGAGCACCGGGTCGACCTGCCGCTCGACGCCGAGAACGCGCACCCCCGCGCCCATGCCGCCGAGCACCGCGGTGCCCAGTTGCAGGCTGCGCGGGGCGTAGCCCTCGTTCATCGCGTTGGCGACGTTGCCCGAGGCGACCTGCACCCCGCGCGCCGCCGCCGTCAGGCCCGATACCGCGGAATTCATCGCGACGTTGATGCTCATGCGCTAGCTCCGCGACCGGAGGCGACGACCGGGGTCATCGCTTCATGTTGGTGGTTTCCTGCAGCATCTCGTCGACGGTCTGGATGACCTTGGCGTTCGACGAATAGGCGCGCTGCGTCTGGATCATCTGCGTCAGTTCATGCGCCACGTCGGTGGCCGATTCCTCGCGCGCGAAGCCCTCGATCGTGCCGACCGGCCCGTCGCCGGCGTTCCACAGGAAGAACTGTCCGCTTTCCGGCGTCGCGCGGTAGACCTGCCCGGGCAGCGCCTGCATGCCGTTGGGATTGGGCACGTCGACCACCGGCACCAGGGCAATGGCGCGCACGGTGCCGTTGGTGTAGAGTGCGTTCAGCATGCCCTGGGCGTCGATCTCGACCCCGGCAAGCGAGCCGACCGGCGAGCCGTCCTTGGTGATCGATACCGGCTGGAACCGGTCGGAGAGCTGGGTCATGCCGCCGGGCTCGCCGGGCTGGCCGATATTGATGGAGATCGGCTGCGTGTCGCCGCCGCGGGTCACCGTCAGGCCGATCTCGCCGGTCGCCGGATCGTAGGCCGCGGGCGCCGCGTCGAAGGGCGGGGTCGAGGTCACGCTCAGGATCCGGCCGCCGCCGGTGGCGGCCCCGCTGAAGACCACCTGATGCGCGCCGATCAGCTGGTCACCGTTGCCCGGATCGCGGATCTCGAGGTCCCAGGCATTCGTCGCCGGGTCGCCGGGCGCCGGCACGACCGGCGTGAAGCGGATGTCCAGCCGCTCGGACGAGCCGAGATTGGTGTAGTATTCCACCGTCATGTCGTAGGGGTCGCCCGCGGCACCGGCGATCGTCGCGGTCGAGGGCAGGTTGACACCGAGCGAGACGCGCTCGGTCGGCTGGCTGTCGAACTGGTTCATCTGCACCCGGATCGGCTGCAATCCGCCGGCCGAATCGCGCGGGAAGACCGGCACCGTGCCGTCGGCTGCCACCGGCACGCCCATCAGCACCATCCCCGATTCGTTGCGCAGCAAGCCCGTCGCGTCGGGGCGGAAGGAGCCGGTCGTCATCATGTACATCGGCAGCTGGCCGCCGTTGCGCACCGCCGTCTCGGTCGTCACCGGCAGGAAGCCGCGGCCCTTGATCGCCATGTCCGTCGGGTTGCTCGACGAGATCAGCGTGCCGCCCTCGTCGATCAGGCGCATGGTCGAGGCCCGCACGCCGCCGGCGGCATAGCGGCCCGCGCCGGTATCGCTCAGCACCATCGCCTGGAACGAGGTCTGCACGCGCTTGTAGCCGGCGGTGGCAGAGTTCGCGATGTTGTCGGAAAGCGCCCCCAGCCGCGTTGCCTGGGCGTTGAGTCCGGTGACACCGGCGTTGAGCGAGGACGAGATGGTCATACTTGCACCTTTCTGAAGCAATCGGACGGACCGGCGCGAAAGATGCAGGAGGCAATGTTAAGGGCGGCCTAACGGCGGCCGGATCGCGAAGAAAAGCCATTCGCTTTTGAAGGATCGCCCGGCGCCGGTGTCAGCCCGTCAGATGCGCGCCAAGCGCCTCGATCGCCAGCGCGTAGCCGTGCGGACCGAAGCCGCAGATCATCCCCAGCGCGACCGGCCCGACATGCGAGTGCCGCCGGAAGGGCTCGCGCGCGTGGATGTTCGACAGATGCACCTCGACCACCGGCAGGCCGATGGCGGCGACGGCGTCCCTCAGCGCGATGGAGCTGTGCGTGTAGGCGCCCGCGTTCAGCACGACACCCGCATGCCGGCCGGGCGCCTCGTGCAGCGCGTCGATCAGGACGCCCTCGTGATTCGACTGGCGGAAGTCGATCGCAAGACCCGCCCGCGCGCCCGCCTCCTCGCAGATCGCGCGGATATCCGCGAGCGTCGCGGTGCCGTAGATGGCCGGCTCGCGGCTGCCCAGAAGGTTCAGGTTCGGTCCGTTCAGAACGAGGATCGAGGACATGTCGCACTCCGCCGCCGCGCCACCCTGATCGCGGGCGGGTCCGGGCTTGTCAAGCCGCGCGGTTCCGGCTCAGAACAGCACCGACGGCAGCCAGGTCACGATCCCGGGGAAGATGAAGAGGATCGCGATCGCCAGGATCTGCAGCCCGACGAAGGGCACCGCGCCGCGATAGATCATCATCGTCGTGACCGAGTTCGGCGCCACCCCGCGCAGGTAGAAGAGCGAGAACCCGAAGGGCGGGGTCAGGAACGAGGTCTGCAGGTTCACGCCGATCATCACCCCCAGCCAGACCGGATCGATGCCGAGGAGCAGCAGCGTCGGCGCGGTGATCGGCAGGACGATGAAGATGATCTCGAACGTGTCGAGGATGAAGCCGAGGACGAACATGATGATCATCACGGTGATCATCGCGCCCATCGCCCCGCCGGGCATCGAGGTCAGGAACTCGCGCACGAGGTTGTCGCCACCCATCTGCCGGAAGACGATGGCGAAGACCGAGGCGCCGAAGAGGATGATGAAGATCATCGAGGTGATGACCGCGGTGCGCCGCGCGACATCGACCAGGACCGCGCGACTCAGCCGCCAGCGCAGCGCGGCGAGGATCGTCGCCCCCACCGCGCCGACCGAGGCGGCCTCGGTCGGGGTGGCGATGCCGCCGAGGATCGAGCCGAGGACCGCGAAGATCAGGATCAGCGGCGGGAAGAAGGCGACCAGCACCTCCTTCCAGAGCCCGCGCTTCTCGTCCTCCGGGACGGGCGTTGCGGGGCAGCTTTCCGGCCGCAGGAAGGACATCAAGACGATATAGGCCAGATAGAGCCCGACCAGCAGGAACCCCGGCAGCAGCGCCCCGGCGAAGAGATCGCCCACCGAGACCGTCTGCGGCGCGAAGTTGCCAAGGCTCATCTGCACCTGGCTGTGCATCCCCGAGATCATGTCGCCCATGAAGATGAGCACCGTCGAGGGCGGGATGATCTGGCCGAGCGTGCCCGAGGCGCAGATCGTGCCACAGGCGAGCTTCGGGTCGTAGCCCGCGCGCAGCATCGCCGGCAGCGAGATGAGCCCCATCGTCACCACCGTCGCGCCCACCACGCCCGTGGAGGCCGCCAGCAGCGCGCCCACCAGGATCACCGAAATCCCCAGCCCGCCGCGCATGTTGCCGAAGAGCTTGCCCATCGTCGACAGCAGCTGCTCGGCGATCTTCGAGCGCTCCAGCATCACGCCCATGAAGATGAAGAGCGGCACCGCGACCAGCACCTCGTTGATCATGTAGCCGGTGTAGCGGCCGGCGAGCGCGCGCAGGTTCGACATGTCGAAGACGCCGAACTGCAGGCCGATCCAGGCGAAGATGATCGAGGTGCCGGCGAGCGTGAAGGCCACCGGGAAGCCCAGCAGCAGCATGCCGATGACGCCGAAGAACATCAGGCCGGCCAGGATCTCGCCGATCAGAACGGGGTCCATGGCTCAGCTCACTCCGTGTCGTACTTGTAGCGGTAGTCGTCGGGCACCAGGTCCTCGCGCCCGGCCAGAAGCAGGATCGAGCGGATCGCCATCGCGACGCCCTGCGCGGCGATGGTGACGGCGAAGACCAGGATGAAGGTCTTGAGCACCCAGAGCCCGGGCATCCCGCCGGGATTGGCCGACGGCTCGAACAGCCGCCAGGAGCGCTGGACGAAGGTGAAACTGTAGTTCCAGACGACCCAAGCGAAGGGCAAAAGGAAGATACAGACCCCGAGCAGGTCGAGCGCCGCCTTGGTCCTCGTCGAGGCCGGTCGATAGAAGATGTCGACCCGGACATGATCGTTGCGGTAGAGCGCGTAGCCCGCCACCGCGGTGAACATCGCCCCGTTCATCCACGGATAGAGATCCTGCATCCACAGCCGCGTGATGCCGAAGACGTAGCGCTCGACCACCACCCAGAAGCAGACCAGCACGATGGCGACGGCAAGCCACATGACGGTGTTTCCGATCAACCGGTTGATCAGATTGATCAGTTGCATCAGGTAGGACAGGAGGATCACGGTCTTGCCCTGCTCGCACGGCCGGCGGAGCCGGACGGGCATGATGTCCGGTCAACCGGCGCGCGGCGCAGCGCGTCGGCGGGCGCGCTGCCTGCATGACGAGGATGCGTTGCCCCCGGCAGAACCGGGGGCAACGCTGAAACGCTCCGCTCAGCCAAGATCGCTGAGGTCGAAGAACCGCTCGCGCGCCTGCAGGAAGGTCTGGTCGGTCCCTTCGGTGCGGGTGCGCAGCAGGTTGAGCGATTCCACGAAGCTCTCCGCCGTCCGCTTGGTCAGCGGATCGCTGCTGTCGAGGATCTCGGACAGGATCTCCTTGGAGGCGCTGGCGCCAGCCTCGAGGATGCTGTCGGGGAACTCCGAGTGGGTGATCACGCCGTGCTCGTTGACCAGCGTCGCCAGCGCGCGCGGGTCGTTGGCGTAGAAGTCGGAAGCGACCTGGTCGTATTCGGCCTGGCAGACATCCTCGATGATGCGCCGCAGGTTCGCGGGCAGCGCCTCGTATTTCGCCTTGTCGACGACGAGCTCGGTCGCCAGGCCCGGCTCGATGAAGGACGAGGTATAGTAGTGCTTGCGCACCTGGTGGAAGCCCAGCGCCAGGTCGTTGAAGGGGCCGACGAACTCGGCCGCGTCCAGCGTCCCGGTCTGCAGCGCGGCGAAGATCTCGCCGGCGGCGAGGTTGGTCACCGAGGCGCCCATCCTTGCCCAGACCTGACCGCCGAGACCCGGCGTGCGGAAGCGCAGGCCCTGGATGTCGTCGATGCCGGTTAGTTCGTTGGAGAACCATCCGCCGGCCTGGGTGCCGGTGTCGCCCGACAGGAAGCCCTTGACGCCGAACTGGTCGTAGATGTCGTCCCAGATCTCCTGCCCGCCGAGGTAGCGCACCCAGGCGGCGAGCTCGCGCGAGGTCATGCCGAACGGCACCCCGGTGAAGAACGACAGCCCCACCGACTTGTTCTGCCAGTAATAGGCCGCGCCGTGCATCATCTCGGCCGAGCCGTCGATGACCGCGTCGAGCGACTGCAGCGCCGGCACCATCTCGCCGGCGGTGAAGACCTGGATGGTCAGCTGTCCGTCCGAGGCCTCGGTGATCCGGTCGGCCAGGCGCTGCGCGCCGACGCCGAGGCCGGGGAAGTTGCGCGGCCAGGTGGTCACCATTCGCCAGGTCTGGCGGCCCTGGGCGACGGCCGGCGCGGCCAGCGTGCCGGCGGCAGCCGCGGCGCCGCCCACGGCCGAGGTACGAAGAAAGGAACGACGATCCATGAATATCCTCCCATGGTCTTTTGTTGGCCAACCCGTCTGGGGGCTGATGGCAGCCCTTATATGCACAGTTTCCCGAAGCTGAAAACACGTTTTGTTTTGCGTTCGTGCACGGGTTGTGGGCCGGCCAACCTGCCGTTGTTCCCGGCTCCGGGTGACGGCCGGCTTCAGCGCGGGTTGCGAAGGTTCAGCCAGTTCGCGCCGAAGATGAGCACCGCGCCGAGGAAGACGAAGGGGTCGAGCGGCTCGGCATA
>SLPP01000268.1 GCA_007131945.1 Paracoccaceae bacterium
CGGGCATCGGGATCGGGTCCCAGCGATACTGGCCGAGGCTGATGACGTCGGGCATGACATGCGGCGCGGTCTTCCAGTAGGGCAGGTCGAGCGCCGCGAAACGCGCGGTGTGGCGGACCGAGGGGCGGATGCGGTAGCACCAGGTCCGCTCGGGCCGCGGCTGGGTGAAGGCCGAGCCCGAGAGCTGCTCGGCATAGAGGCCGTAGTTGCATTTCTGCGGGCTGTTCTGGCCCTGCGGCAGCGCGCCGGGCAGGGCCTCGGTCTCGAAATCGTTGGCGAAGCCGGGCATGTAGCCCTCATGCGTGCCGGTGGTGGCGCTGGCGCGGATCATGCCCTTCGGCAGGCCCTGTTCGGTCATGGCGAGACTCCCTTGCTGATCTGCTGCTGGTCTGCGCCAAAGATTCATTGCAGATGCAACAATGTCAAGGCTTCGTTGCGACTGCATTGAATTTCGCGCGGCTTTGTGCTGGGAATGGAGGCCCGCCGCATGGAAGCCGCCGATGCCCGACGCCGCGCCCGATCCGATCGCCGATTTCGACCTCAACGCCTTCCTGCCCTACCGGCTGAACGCCGCCGCGGCGCGGGTCAGCCGCGCCTTCGCCGAGCGCTACCGCCGCGAATTCGGCATCTCGATCGCCGAATGGCGGGTGCTGGCGCATCTGCACGCCGCCGGCACCGTCTCGGTGCGCGACATCGAGGCGCGGGCGGCGATGGAGAAATCCAAGGTCAGCCGCGCCGCCAGCCGGCTGGAGGCGGCGGGCTACGTCTCGAAGGCGGTCAACGATGCCGACCGCCGGCTGGTGCAACTGAGCCTGACGCGCGAGGGCCGCGCCCTCGTCGCCCGCCTCCTGCCGGTCGCGATCCGCTTCCAGGCCGAGCTGCGCGAAAGCCTCGGCCCCCGCGCCGAGGCGCTCGACGCCGCGCTGGCGGTGCTGCTGGCGCCGAGGCGGGAGGGGTGACCGGGGCGGTCACATCATCAGAGCAAGGCGATGAATCACCATCATCGCGTTAAATGAAATTGACGATCACCACCGTAGCGTGTAATATAATTTCGTGAAGAGTGCCATCTTCGCAAGTTTATATCATTGCAATTTCAGGAGAACTCCCATGACCAACGAGAATAATGGTCCATCCAGTATCGAGAACCCCGGCGCAGGTGACGACCAAGGCAAGGCTGAACGCGCGCCGTCGACCTCCGGCATCGAGAACCCCGATGCGGCAAGCGCCGAGATCGAAGCGCTGACGTCGGAAGCCGATCAGCAGGCAGTGTATGCCGAGGCTGGCGTTTCGGACGATCTGCTCGCACTTCGGGATTCGGTGGAAGCGACGCTTCTCGCCGCGTCCGGCGAGATTGACGTGCAGGCCAGCGCGGCGATGTCGCAAGGGATCGTCGGGGTCGGGATCGGCTTGCCCGATCCGGACAGTATGGCAGTCGGGTCGGGGGGCCGGGTGCTCCGGCGCTGACGCTGTTCACGGAGTGTGCCCTTCCGCAAGAGGGGCTCATGAGCCAGTTGGCGCAATGCGCTGGCACACGCGCGCTCTCGACCGTGCCGGTGCAGCAGGTTCCGGTTGGCGCGGTTGACGCATACTCGCACCGCGCGCGTCACCGTCCCGCGCCGGGCGGCGTGTCGGTCGGGCATGTTGCGGTGACTGCGGGGACGCTCGGCAGCCGCGCAATCGGGTTGACGGCTCCGTGGAACAATCGCCACCTGATCCTGAGCAACAACCATGTGATCGCGAACTCGAACGCCGCCCGGGTCGGCGACAGCATCATCCAGCCCGGCCGCGCCGATGGCGGGTCCCATCCCGCCGACCAGATCGCGGTGCTGGCGCGTTGGGTGCATATCCATTTCGGCGGTCAGCCGAATGTCGTCGACGCCGCCATCGGCTGGGCATGGCACCAGCGGATCCGGGGCGAGCAATACTATCTGTCGGGAGGAAGTGCCGCGTACTACCGCACTGGCACGGCGCCGCTTGCCGCTTCGCTCGGGATGCTCGTCGGCAAGAGCGGTCGCACCACCGGCCTGACGCAGGGCCGCGTGACGCAAATCGGGGTTTCGGTGAACGTCAACTTTGGTGGTGGTCGTGTCGCGCTGTTCCGCAATCAGATCGCAATCCGGTCGGTCAACTCCAATCCGTTTTCGGCGGGGGGCGACTCCGGCTCGCTTGTCTGGAACTGGGCAGCCGGGTTGCGGCCGGTCGGTTTGCTCTTCGCGGGCGGCGGCGGCACGACCTTCGCCAACCCGATCGCTTCGGTACTTGCCGCGCTCAACATCCGGTTGTTGCCGTAAGCGCCTTGCCGGCCGCCCTTCCACCGGGGCGGCCAGCACCCTATATCCGTCCCAGGCAAGTATGAGGTGGTGTCATGTGCGACATCGAGGATCCGGCGCCCGACTTCTCGAAATCGGGAGCCGTCCAGTACAGCCCGGCCGAAGCGGAGCCAGAAGGGGCTGTCGAGACATTGCTGGCGCGGGAAGCCGGGCGGCTACTCGCCATTCCCGGTGTCACGTCCGTGGGCGTGGGCCTCGGCCAAGCGGGCGGTGAGGCGCTTGTCGTGGGGGTGACGGATGCCGGCGTCGCAGCCCGCTTGCCCAGCGAGGTCGATGGCGTTCCCATCGTGGTGACGGTTACCGGCGAGGTGGACGCGCTGCCACAACGCTGATAGTCGCGATTTGCTGCGCGTGTTGTATCAGCCGCGCGCCGCTGGCCAATCCGGTGCTGATCGCGGTGATCGGCCACGCGCCGAGGGGATGGATGATGCGCAGGAGGTAGCCCTTGCAGCCCGACCGCGCAGCGCGCAGCATGGCGCGGCGTGGTTGCGGAGGGGGTGATGATCCGGGCGCTGACGCTGATCCTGCTCTGCCAGCTTGTCGGCGAGACGGTGGCGCGGGTGCTGGGGCTGCCGGTGCCGGGGCCGGTCCTCGGCATGGGGCTGATGCTGGCGCTGCTGGCGGGCTCGGCGCGGGTGGCGGCGGCGGTGGTGCCGGTGGGGCAGGGGATATTGCGGCATCTGTCGCTGCTCTTCGTGCCGGCCGGCGTCGGCGTCGTCGGCCATGTCGACCGGCTGGGGGCCGAGGCGGCCTGGCTGATGGTCGCGATCGTGGTCTCGACGGTGCTGGCGATCGCGGCCGGGGCACTCGCCTTCAAGCTGGTCGCCTGGGCGACCGGGGCGGGCGAGGAGCGGGCGTCGGGTGGGAGATCGGGCGGGGGATCGGGCGGTGGCTGATTTCGCCGAGATCTGGTCCTACCTCGCCCGCGGGCCGCTTCTGTGGCTGACGCTGACGCTGGTGGCCTATGTCGTCGCCGACGCGCTGAGCCAGTGGGCCGGCCGCGCGCCGCTCGCCAATCCGGTGCTGATCGCGGTGATCCTGCTTGGCCTGACGCTGTGGGGCACGGGCACGTCCTACGCGGTCTATTTCGAGGGCGCGCAGTTCGTGCATTTCCTGCTCGGCCCGGCGACGGTGGCGCTGGCCGTGCCGCTTTACCTGGAGGGCGCGCGGCTGAAACGCGCGGTGCTGCCGGTGCTCGCCGGGCTCGTCGTGGGCTCGGTCGTGGCCGTCGTCTCGGCCCTGTGGATCGCGCGGGCGCTGGGCGTGGGGCCCGAGACGCTGGCGGCGCTGGCGCCGAAGAGCACGACCGCGCCGGTGGCGATCGGCATCGCCCAGTCGCTGGGCGGCTCGCCGACGCTGGCGGCGGTGCTGGTGCTGATCACCGGCATGGTCGGCGCGATCGTGGTGACGCCGCTGCTGAACGCGCTACGCGTGCGCGACTGGCGGGCGCGGGGGCTGGCCACCGGCGTCGCGGCGCACGGGATCGGCACGGCGCGGGCCTTCCAGGTGCATCCGCAGGCCGGGGCCTTCGCCGGCATCGGCATGGGGCTCAACGCGATCCTGACCGCGCTCCTCGCGCCCTGGGTGCTGCGCGCCTTCCTCTGATCTTTCCCGCCGCGCGCTTTCGTGGCAATCAGGACTTTTGGCGAAGGTCTTGCGATGCCCGATTATCCCGCGCTGGCCGCCCGCATCCGCGCCCTGACCGAGGGCGAGGACGACATCGTGGCGCTGATGGCGACGGTGGCCTGCGAGCTGCACCATGCCGACGACCGTTTCGACTGGACCGGGTTCTACCGCGTGGTGGCGCCGGATCTGCTGAAGATCGGCCCCTACCAGGGCGGGCATGGCTGCCTGGTGATCCCGTTCGCGCGCGGCGTCTGCGGCGCGGCGGCGCGCACCGGCGAGGTGCAGCTGGTGGCGGATGTCGAGGCGTTTCCGGGCCATATCGCCTGTTCCGCCACCACCCGGTCGGAGATCGTGCTGCCGGTCTTCGACGGGCGCGGGGCGCTTCTGGGGGTTCTCGACATCGACAGCGACCGGCCCGATGCCTTCACCGGCGAGGATGCGCGCGAGCTGGCCTCGATCCTCGCCGCGACCTTCGGGAGGCTCTGATGGTGCATCTGTGGCTGCGCGCCGAGGAGAGGCCCGACGAGGCGCGGGTCGGGCTGACGCCCGGGGGCGCGGCGGAACTGATCGCCCGCGGCTTCCGCGTCACCGTCGAGGAGAGCCCGGCGCGCTGCCTGCCGCTGGCAGACTACCTCGCCGCCGGCTGCGCGGCGGCGCCGGAGGGGTCGTGGCGCGGCGCGCCCGCCGAGGCGATCGTCTTCGGGCTGAAGGAGTTGCGCGAGGAGGCGGCGCCGCTCGTCCATCGCCACATCCTCTTCGGCCATGCCTACAAGGGGCAGGCGGCGGGGCAGCGTCTGCTGGCGCGGTTCCGGGCCGGGGACGGGGTGCTACTTGATCTCGAATCGCTCACCGACGCGGCCGGGCGGCGGGTCGCGGCCTTCGGCTACTGGGCGGGCTATGTCGGCGCGGCGGTGGCGCTGAAGGCCTGGGCGGCGCAGGCGCAGGGCACGATCTGCGGCCCGCTCTCGGTCCATCGCGACCGCGACGCGCTGATTTCCGCGCTCGCCGAGGAGATGGGCGACGTCCTGCGCCCCGACGCGCTGGTCATCGGCGCGCTCGGCCGCACCGGGCGCGGGGCGGGGGACCTGCTCGAGACGATGCAGGTGCCGGTGAGCCGCTGGGACCAGGCCGAGACCGCGCATGGCGGCCCCTTCCCCGAGGTGCTGGCGCACGAGGTCTTCCTCAACTGCATCCTGGCCGGGCCCGGCGCCCCGGTCTTCGTGCCGGCCGAGGCGCCGGCGCTGCCCCGCCGCCTGCGCGTGATCGGCGACATCGCCTGCGATCCGGGCGCCGGTTTCTCGCCGGTCCGGGTCTATGACCGGGTGACGAGCTGGGCCGCGCCGGCGCGGCGCGTGCACGATGCGCCGGTGCTGGACGTCACGGCGATCGACAACCTGCCGGCGCTCCTGCCGGTCGAGAGCTCGCGCGACTTCGCCGAACAGCTCCTGCCGCATCTCGCCGCGCTCGACCGGATCGAGGCCGGCATCTGGGCCCGCGCCCGCGCCGCGTTCGAGCGTCATGCCCCCCCGGACCCGCGCACCGGGACGTGAGCGCGGCGGCGGTTTGCAGCCGCGCGGCGAGCGGCTAGAAGGGACGCGATGCTGCGCTTTGGCCTCTTCCTCGCGCTTGCCGCGGCGGTGATCTGGGCGGTCCTTGCCGGGCCGCTCTCAGGGCCGGTGCAGGCGCTGCTGCAGCCCGCCGGCCGCTGGCTCCTGGCGCTGCAGGCCGGGTTCCAGGCCGACATGGCGCGGCAGTTGCGCGGCGTGCATGCCGGGCAGTCGGCGGCCTTCTGGGGGCTGATGGCGGTCTGCGCCAGCTACGGCTTCCTGCATGCCGCCGGGCCGGGCCACGGCAAGGCGCTGATCGGCGCCTATGGCGTCGCGCGCCGGGTTCCGGCACTTAGGCTCGCCGGGATCGGGCTCCTTGCCGCGCTCGCCCAGGCGACGGCGGCGGTGGCGCTGATCCTCGTCCTCGTCGGGATCGCCGGGCTCGGCCGCGCCGGGATCGAGGAGGTCGATCGCGGGCTCCTGGCCGGGCTGTCGCTGGCGGCGATCGGCGCGATCGGGCTCTGGCTGATCTGGCGGGCGCTGGCGCGGGTCTCGGCGCTTGCCGCCGCCGGGGACGCCCCGGCCCATGATCACGCCCATCACCACAGCCATGACCATGCCCATGACCATGCCCATGACCACAGCCATGACCACGCGCCCGGAGGGGAGGCGGCCTGCGCCGGATGCGGCCATGCGCATCTGCCGCCGGCCGAGGCGATGCTCGCCGCGACGACCCCGCGCGAGGTCGCGGCGCTCGTTGCCGCGGTCGCCGTGCGGCCGTGCTCGGGCGCGCTGGTCCTGCTTCTGCTGACCTGGCAGATGGGGCTGCTCTGGGTCGGCATCGCCGGCGCCTATGCGATGGCCGTCGGCACGGCGGGCGTCACGATCGCGCTGGCGCTGGGGCTGGTTCTCGGGCGCGAGGGGCTCCTGCGCGCCGCCGGCGGGCTGGCGGCGCGGCGCGCGCTGTGGATCGGCGGCGCGATCGAGGCGGCGGCGGGGCTGGTGCTGCTCCTCGGCGTCCTCTCGGTGGTCGTCGCCTTGCGCTGAGCCGCCGGGGGCTTCCCCCGGATGCTTCACAGGTGCATAAAGGCTGGCCGTGCCCTCCGATTCTCCGGGTTTTCTCGTGACCGTCGCCACCGCACCGGCCGCCCTCGGCTTCCGTTCCAACGCCCGCGCCGTCCTCGGCCTGGGCCTGCCGCTGGTCGGCTCGCACATGGCGCAGTTCTCGCTGCACGTGACCGACACGATCATGCTGGGCTGGTACGGGGTGATCGACCTCGCCGCCGGGGCGCTGGGGGCGACGATGTTCTTCGCCTTCTTCACGCTCGGCGCGGGCTATGCCAACGCGGTCATGCCGCTGGTCGCCACCGCCGCCGCCGGCGGCGAGGAGGACGAGGTGCGCCGCGCCACCCGCATGGGAATGTGGCTCTCGATCGGCTATGCGGTGCTGGTCCTGCCCTTCTTCCTCTATGCCGCGCCGATCCTGTCGGTGCTGGGGCAGGAGGCGGAGGTCTCGGCGATCGGCGGCGCCTATCTCGCCATCGTCGGCTTCGGCCTCGCGCCGGCGCTCCTGGTCATGGTGCTGAAGAGCTATCTCGCCGCGCTCGGCCGGACGCAGGTGGTGCTCTGGGTCACGGTCTCGGCGGTCTTCGTCAATGCCGCGCTCAACTGGGTCTTCATCTTCGGCAATCTCGGCGCGCCCGAGATGGGCGCGCGCGGCGCGGCGCTGGCCTCGGTCTTCGTCCAGCTCTTCACGCTGGCGGTGATGCTGGCCTATGCCGTCTGGCTGCCGGCGCTGCGGCGCTACACGCTGCTCGTGCGTTTCTGGCGGGCGGACTGGCCGGCGCTCTGGCGGGTCAACGCGCTCGGCCTGCCGATCGGGCTGGCCATGCTGGCCGAGACCGGGCTCTTCGCGGCCTCGGCGGTGATGATGGGCTGGCTGGGCCCGAACCCGCTGGCCGCGCATGCCATCGCGCTGGAGATCACGGCGATGTTCTTCATGATCCATATGGGCCTCTCGAACGCCGCCACGGTGCTGGTCGGCCGGGCGCGCGGGCGGCGCGACATCGTGGGGCTGCGCGCGGCGGCGCGGGCGTCGATCGTCATCTCGATGGCGGTCGCGGTGACGACGATGCTGATCTACTTCACGCTGGGCGAGCTGATGGTCGGCGCCTTCCTCGCCCCCGACGACCCCAAGCGCGCGGTGATCGTGCCCCTGGGCGTCACACTCCTGTGGGTGGCGGCGATCTTCCAGCTGGCCGATGGCGGGCAGGCGATGGCGATGGGGCTCCTGCGCGGCATCCAGGACACCAAGCTGCCGATGGTCATCGCCGCGGTCAGCTACTGGCTCGTCGGCATCCCGGTGAGCTACGCGCTCGCCTTCGTCCTCGGCTACGAGGGCGTCGGGCTGTGGCTCGGTCTCGTCGTCGGGCTGGCGGTGGCGGCGGTGGCGCTGATGATCCGCTTCTGGCGCGCGGTCGGCACCGGCTGACGGGCCGCCCGAGCGGCCGACCGGGTGGCAGGCGGGCGGCCGCCGGCGTCACGCGCGCGTGCATTGCGCGGCCACCGCCTTTCGACTATGCGGGCGGCATGGGCAAGGGTCGTTTCAGCTCGGGCAGGGGCCCCTCGCAGCGCCAGCTTCGCGTCGGCGAGGTGATCCGCCGGCGGCTGTCCGAGGTGCTGGTGCGCGCCGATCACCACGACCCGGAACTGGCCGGCTTCTCGATCACCGTCTCGGAAGTGCGCTGCTCGCCCGACCTGAAGGTGGCGACGGCCTTCGTCATGCCGCTCGGCGGCGCCGGCGAGGCGGCGGCGCTGGCCGCGCTGAGGCGCAACAAGGCCGAGCTGCGGCATCTGGTGGCGCAGGGGCTGGAGCTGAAATTCGCCCCCGACCTGCGCTTCGTCCTCGACGAGAGTTTCGACCGGATGGACGAGGCGCGGCGGATCTTCGCCGAGCCGCGCGTGCAGGCCGATCTGGCCGCCCCCGACGACGATGATCCGCGCGGCTGAGGCGCTGGTCGCGGCGCTGGCCGTGCTGCCGGTCCCGGCCCTCGGGCAATGCCTGCAGCTTCTCCACGAGGGCCTGCCCTACACCGTCTGCGAGGCCGCGGCGGGCGACGACCTGCGGCTCTTCCTGACCGATGAAGCGGGCGCCGCCTATGGCTCTTTCGAGCGGATCGAGGCGGAACTGGCGCCGCAGGGGCTGGCGCTGGGATTTGCCATGAATGCCGGCATGTACCACCCCGACCGCAGCCCCGTCGGCCTCTATGTCGAGGCTGGCGAGACCCGCGCGCGGCTGATCACCAGCGAGGGGCCGGGGAATTTCGGCATGCTGCCGAACGGCGTCTTCTGCGTCCGCGGGGGGGAATACGCGGTGATCGAGAGCCGCGCCTTCGCCGCCGACCCGCCCGATTGCCGGCACGCGACGCAATCGGGGCCGATGCTGGTCATCGACGGCGCGCTGCATCCGCGTTTCCTGCCCGATTCGGAGTCGAAGCTGATCCGCAACGGCGTCGGCGTCAGCGGTGACGGCAGCCGCGCCTTCTTCGCCATTTCCAACCGCCCGGTCAGCTTCCACCAGTTCGCCCGCCTCTTCCGCGACGAACTGGAAACCCCGCAGGCGCTCTATTTCGACGGCAATGTCTCGCGCCTGCACGCGCCCGATCTGGGCCGCTCCGACTGGGGAAGGCAGATGGGGCCGGTCGTCGGGCTGGTCGTGCCGCTGGCCAATGCCGCGGCCGAGGGGGGCTAGGCGCGCGACCCGGCGCGGACTACCTTTGCAGCGGGAGGGGCCATGCTGCATATCGCCTTCGACAATTCCTACGCGCGCGAGCTCGAGGGGCTCTATGTCCCGGTCGAGGGCGCGCCGGCGCCGGCGCCGCAGATGGTGCTGCTGAACGAGGGGCTGGCGCGCGAGCTCGGCCTCGACCCCGCCGCGCTGCAATCGCCCGCGGGGCTGGCCATGCTCACCGGATCGGCCATGCCCGAGGGGGCGGCGCCGCTGGCCATGGCCTATGCCGGGCACCAGTTCGGCGGATTCGTGCCGCAGCTCGGCGACGGGCGGGCGCTTCTGGTCGGCGAGGTGATCGACCGCGCGGGCCGGCGGCGCGACATCCATCTCAAGGGCTCGGGGCGCACGCCGTTCTCGCGCGGGGGCGACGGCAAGGCGGCGCTCGGCCCGGTCCTGCGCGAGTTCATCGTCGGCGAGGCGATGCACCATCTCGGCGTGCCGACGACGCGCGCGCTCTCGGCGGTGGCGACGGGCGACACGGTCTGGCGCGAGACGCCGCTGCCCGGCGCGGTGCTCGCCCGCGTCGCGGCGAGCCATCTGCGCGTCGGCACCTTCCAGTTCTTCGCCGCCCGCGGCGACAGCGAGCGGCTGC
>SLPP01000159.1 GCA_007131945.1 Paracoccaceae bacterium
ACCGGACGCCAGGGCGCGCCGGGCAGCTTCGAGGAGATACTCTCGATGGACGACCCGTTGCTGGCCCATTCGCCCTACGGCCGTCTTGCACGGCGCATGTCGAACCTCTCCGGCGGCCGCGGCGGGTTGGTCTTGCTGCGCCTCGCGCAACGTTGGGCCGAAAGGCTCCATCTGCGCATGCGACACCGGCTGCTGCAACATGACGAGCAGATCGGCAAGCTCCTGTCCTTCTCCGGCCGGCACGAGTGACGCCAGACCCGCTCGATCGGTCCGGCGGCATCGGCGGCGACATCCCGCCCGTGCCCGCCGGGGGGATCGATGGGAAGCCGCCTGACAGCAGGGCCGGCCCCCGGCCGGATCGACATCCCTGCGCCGCCCGGTGGCACCGGTCCGGTTTCCCCCGGCGCCCGGGCCGCGCGCCGCTGACGCATTTCTGACGCGGGCAGGGGTTGACTCGGCGGCACAACCGCAGGTTTCTGTGCCGCAAGACGTTCACTCTTCCAGGGGACACGCCGCGCATGGATCTGGACGCGATCAGGACCTCCTACCGGCGCTGGGCGCCGGTCTATGACAGCACCTTCGGGCGGATCACCCGCATGGGGCGGCAGCGCGCCGTGCAGGCGGTCAATCGCGGCCGGGGCAGGGTGCTCGAGGTCGGGGTCGGCACCGGGCTCTCGCTGTCGAGCTACGCGCCGCATCTCGAGGTCACCGGCATCGACTATTCCGAGGACATGCTCGAACGCGCCCGCAAGCGCGTCGCCGCCGAGAAGCTGACCCAGGTGCACGAGTTGCGCCAGATGGACGCCCGCACGCTCGACTTTCCGGACGGGCATTTCGACACCGTGGTGGCGATGTACCTCGTCTCGGTCGTGCCCGAGCCCGAGCGGGTGATGGCCGAGATCGCGCGCGTCTGCAGACCCGGCGGGCAGGTGATCATCGTCAACCATTTCGCCCGCGACGAGGGGCTCCTTGCCTGGATCGAGCGCCGCTTCGCGCCGCTTGCCGACCGGCTGGGCTGGCACCCGGATTTCTGCCGCTCGCGGATCATGGGCGAGCCCTCGCTGCAGGTGGCCGAGGAACGCCGCATGGCGCCCTTCGGCCTGTTCACCTTCCTGCGTCTCGAAAAGGCCTGACCGGCGGCGGATCGACCGGGCCACGGCGGCGCGCCCGCCGCGGGTCAGGCCCTGCGCCGGCAGCGCCTGCCACCCGCCTGCCACCCGCCCAGACGGGCTCACTGGACGTCGGCGAAGGCCTTCTGCAGCCGCTCGACGGCCTCGACCACCCGCGCGCGCCGCGTGGCGATGTTGAACCGCTGGAACCCCGCGCCGCCCGCGCCGAACGTGCCGCCGTGGTTCACCGCGATCTTCGCCACGCCCTCGATCCGGCGCAGCAGTTCGGCCTCCTCCATTCCCAACCCGCGGAAATCCACCCATTCCAGATAGGTCGCCTGCAGCGGCGTGACCCTGACGCCGGGGATCGCGCGCACCCCCTCCTCGAAGAGCCGCCGGTTTCCGTCCAGATAGTCGCAGAGCGCGTCGACCCATTCCGCGCCTTCCGGGCTGTAGGCGGCGCGGGCCATCTCCAGACCGAAGGAATTCGCTGAAATGCCAAGCCCCAGAAGGGTTTGCGCAAAGCGCTTGCGCAGGGCCCCGTCGGCGATGATGACATTGCCGGTATGCCCGCCGGCGAGGTTGAAGGTCTTGGTCGTCGCCGACATCATCACCAGCCGGTCCGCGATCCCGGGCGCGGCATTGGCCATCACGGTATGCCGGTGCCCCGGCATCACCAGGTCGTGGTGGATCTCGTCCGAGACCAGGATCAGGTCGTGCCGGCGCGCGAACTCGGCGACCTCGCGCAGCTCCGCCTCGGTCCAGACCTGCCCGCCCGGATTGTGCGGCGAGCACAGCACGACCATCTTCTCGCGCCCGGTCATCGCCGCGTCATAGGCGGCGCAATCCATCACCATCCGCCCGTCCCGCTCGACCAGCGGGCATTCGACCACCTCGCGCCCCGCCGCCCGGATCACCCGGAAGAAGGCGTGATAGACCGGCGTGAACAGCACCACCCCGTCGCCCGGTCGGGTGAAGGCCTGCAGACACAGGGCCGTCCCGTTCACCAGCCCGTGCGTGGTGAAGATCCATTCGCGCTCGACCGCCCAGCCGTGCCGGGTCCGCATCCACCAGACGATCGCCTCCAGATAGGCCGCGTCGTCGCCGTAATAGCCGTAGATGCCCCGATCGAGCATGTGCTGCAGCGCCCGCTGCACGGAATCCGGCGGGCGAAAGTCCATGTCGGCCACCCACATCGGGATCCCGTCCTCGGGGCCGACCCCGTAACGGGCCGCCATCATGTCCCATTTCATCGAATGGGTGCCCCGGCGCTCGATCTCCTCGTCGAAGCGCGTCGTCATGTCGTCGAAACCCATGGCCGTCCTCGCATGTCCGGTCGGCACATTTGCCGCTCGCGCCCGCCGGCGCAAGCCCTGTCGCCATGCAAGACCCGGCCGCCCGTTGCACGGGCCGCATCCATCGCCTAAATGCCTGCCATGACCACGCGCCCGATCCTTATCCATCCCGACCCGCGGCTGAAGACCGTTGCCAGGCCCGTCGACCGCGTCACGCCCGAGATCGGCCAGCTCGCCGAGGACATGCTGGCGACGATGTACGCCGCCCCCGGCATCGGCCTCGCCGCGCCGCAGGTCGGCGTGCTGGCGCGGCTCTTCGTGATGGATTGCGTCAAGGACAAGGAGACGCCGGCGCGCCCGATGGTGCTGATCAACCCCGAGATCACCTGGACCTCGGAAGAGACCGCGACCTACGAGGAAGGCTGCCTCTCGATCCCCGAGCAGTATGCCGAGGTGACGCGGCCGGCGAAGGTCCGGATGCGCTGGCTCGACCTCGACGGCACGACCCGCGAGGAGGAATTCGACGGGCTCTGGTCGACCTGCGCCCAGCACGAATTCGACCACCTGAACGGGCGGCTCTTCATCGACTATCTCGGCCCGATCAAGCGCCAGCTCATCACCCGCCGGATGCAGAAGCTCAAGCGCGAGAAGGCGCGGGCCTGAGCCGTGGCCGTCCTGCCCATCCTGCGCTTCCCCGACCCGCGCCTGCGCCGCGTCGCCCTGCCGGTGGGCGCGGTGGATGACCGGATCCGCCAGCTCGCCGCCGACATGCTCGAGACGATCTACACCGCGCCCGGTCGCGGCCTCGCCGGGCCGCAGGTGGGCGTGCTGCGCCGGATCTTCGTCATCGACGCGACCTGGAAGGAAGGCACGCCAACCCCGCGCGTCTTCCTCGACCCCGAGCTGATCGACGCCTCCGAGACGCTGCATGCCGGGACCGAGGGCTGCCTCTCGATCCCCGGCCTGCCGGTCACCGTCTCCCGCCCGGCCGAGGTGACGCTGCGCTGGACCGATCTCGACGGCGCGCCGCGCAGCGAACGGCTTACCGGCGCCGAGGCGATCTGCGCCCAGCACGAGCTCGACCATCTCAACGGCAGGCTGATCATCGATCTCATGGACGCCGACGCCCGCGCGGCCGCGGCCCCGGCTCTCGCGGCGATGGAGCGGGCGTGAAGGTCGTCTTCATGGGCACGCCCGACTTCGCGGTGCCGGCGCTGCGGGCGCTTGCCGCCGCTCACGACATCGTCGCCGTCTACTGCCAGCCGCCGCGCGCCGCCGGACGCGGCAAGCAGCCCCGCCCGTCGCCCGTCCAGCGCGCGGCCGCGGATCTGGGGCTCACGGTCCGCTACCCGGTCA
Source organism: Paracoccaceae bacterium (assembly GCA_007131945.1). Classification (GTDB taxonomy): domain Bacteria; phylum Pseudomonadota; class Alphaproteobacteria; order Rhodobacterales; family Rhodobacteraceae; genus Pararhodobacter. Next base: position 3,761 of record SLPP01000159.1, read on the forward strand.
ACCTGAAGGATCCCGCCGAACAGGCGGCCTTCGCCGCGCTCGGTGCCGATGTCGCCGTCGTCGTTGCCTACGGGCTGATCCTGCCGCAACCGGTGCTCGACGCGCCGCTCTGGGGTTGCCTCAACATCCACGCCTCGCTCCTGCCGCGCTGGCGCGGCGCGGCACCGATCCACCGCGCGGTCATGGCCGGCGATGCCGAGACCGGGATCTCGATCATGCGGATGGAGGCGGGGCTCGATACCGGCCCCGTCCTGCTGCACGAAGCCACCCCGATCGGCCCCGAAGAGACCACCGGCGAGCTGCACGACCGGCTCGCCGCGATCGGCGCGCGGCTGATCCTGCGGGCGCTCGACCGGCTGCCTGATCTCCGGCCCGAGCCGCAGCCCGAGGCCGGCGCAACCTATGCCGCCAAGATCGACAAGGCCGAGGCGCGGATCGACTGGACGCAGCCGGCCGAGGCGGTGGCGCGGCGGATCCGCGGCCTCTCGCCCTTTCCCGGCGCCTGGGTCGCGACCCCGGCGGGGCGGCTGAAGCTCCTCAACGCCCGCGCGGTGGCGGGGCAGGGCGCGCCGGGCGAGGTGCTCTCGGGGCTGACCATTGCCTGCGGCGCGGGCGCCGTCGCCATCACCGAGGCTCAGCGCGAGGGCAGGCGCCCGATGCCAGCGGGCGAGCTGCTGCGCGGCCTCGACCTGCCGCCCGGCACGCGGCTCGAATAGCCGGCGGCGCGCGCGCCGCGGGTTGCGCCCGGCGCCGCGAAAAATACTTTCGTTCCGGTTAACGAAACTTCAAAACAGATTAGATTACATAAACTTACGGGTTTGCTCGCTGGCGAGCAAATCACGCATCGCACCCTTCGATGGGCAAGCGACGGCGGCCCCGCCCCTCAGGCGGCGGGCCCCTCCGCGACCTCGGCCTCCAGGAAGACCCGCACCGCCTCGGCGAATTCGCGCGGCCTCTCGGCATGCAGCCAGTGCCCGGCCCCGGGCAGCCGCGCGAAGCGCGCGCGCGGGAAAAGCGTCCGGATCCCGCCGCGGTGCTCGGCACGGACATAATCGGACGCGCCCCCGGCGAGGAACAGTGCGGGCCCGGCGAAGGGCGCCATCCCCGCCGTGTCGGGCCAGCCGAGGATGCGCGGCATCTCGGCCTCGAGCACGTCAAGGTTGAGGCGCCAGCGCGGCGGATCGGCCTTCAGGTCCAGTGACTGCAGGAAGAAGGCGCGCAGGCCCGGATCCGCCACCGCCTCGGCCAGCCGCCGGTCCGCCTCGCCGCGCGAGGCAAGCCCGTCGAGCGGGAGCCCGCGCATCGCTTCGATATGCTGCTTCTGGCTGTGCCCGTAGCCGACCGGCGCGATATCGGCGACGATCAGCCGGCGCACCAGTTCGGGCCGATCCAGCGCCAGCCACATCGTCGCTTTCCCGCCCATCGAATGGCCCAGCACATCCACCGGCCCGCCCTCGGCTTCAATCACCTCGGCGAGATCGAAGGCCATCTCGGGATAGCCATGCTGCCCGAAGCGCGGGCTCTCGCCGTGGTTGCGCATGTCCACGGCGAGGACCGGCCCGCGCGTCGACAGCCGCTTCGCGATCGCTCCCCAGTTGCGCGCCGAGCCGAAGAGCCCGTGCACGATCAGAAGCGGCACCGCCGCCCCGTCGCTTGCCTGCCGCAGGATGTTCAGCATGACCGTCTCCCGTCAGTCCGGCACCGGGCCATGGGCACCGCGACGCCGGGGCTCAAGCCCGCGGCCTGCGGGGTGGCCCCGGCGAGCCCGCTCGCCGGCGCGCGAGGACCCCTCGACGGGGTCCGAGCGCGCGCCCCCGTCTCCGGTCGCCCGTCTCCGGTAGGCCGTCGCTCAGAGGCCGGGATAGACCGGGAAGCGGTCGCACAGCGCCTGCACCTTCGCCCGCACGCGCGCCTCGACCTCGGCATTGCCGTCCTCGCCATGGGCGGCGAGCCCGTCCACCACCTCGGTGATCCAGTCGCCGATCTGGCGGAACTCGGCCTCGCCGAAGCCGCGCGTCGTGCCCGCGGGCGTGCCCAGCCGCACGCCCGAAGTGACCATCGGCTTCTCCGGATCGAAGGGGATGCCGTTCTTGTTGCAGGTGATATGCGCCCGCCCCAGCGCCTTCTCGGTGGCGTTGCCCTTCACGCCCTTGGGCCGCAGGTCGACCAGCATCACATGCGTGTCGGTGCCCCCCGTGACGATGTCGAGCCCGCCCTGCATCAACTGCTCCGCCAGCGCCTGGGCGTTCTTCACCACCTGCCGCGCATAGGCCTTGAATTCCGGCCGCAGCGCCTCGCCGAAGGCCACGGCCTTGGCGGCGATCACGTGCATCAGCGGCCCGCCCTGGATGCCGGGGAAGATCGCCGAGTTGAACTTCTTCGCCAGGTCCGCGTCGTCGGTCAGGATCATCCCGCCGCGCGGCCCGCGCAGCGTCTTGTGCGTCGTCGTTGTCGCCACATGCGCATGCGGGAAGGGCGAGGGATGCACGCCCGCCGCCACGAGCCCGGCGAAATGCGCCATGTCGACCATAAGGTACGCCCCCACCTCGTCGGCGATCGCGCGGAAGCGGGCGAAGTCGATGATCCGGGGGATCGCCGAGCCGCCGGCGATGATCAGCTTCGGCCGGTGTTCCCGGGCCAGCGCCGCGACCTGGTCGTAGTCGATCCGCAGATCGTCGCGGCGCACGCCGTAATGCACCGCGTGGAACCACTTGCCCGACTGGTTGACCGGCGCGCCATGCGTCAGATGCCCGCCCGAGGCGAGGTCCATCGCCAGGAAGGTGTCGCCGGGCCGCAGGAGCGCGGTGAACACGCCCTGGTTGGCCTGGCTGCCCGAATTCGGCTGGACATTGGCGTAGCCGACGCCGAAGAGCTCGCAGGCCCGCTCGATCGCCAGCGTCTCGGCCAGGTCGACATACTGGCAGCCGCCGTAATAGCGCCGGCCCGGATAGCCCTCGGCGTACTTGTTGGTCATCACCGAGCCCTGCGCCTCCAGCACCGCGCGGCTGACGATGTTTTCCGATGCGATCAGCTCGATCTCGTCGCGCTGGCGGCCGAGTTCGCGGCGGATCGCGTCGAAGAGCGCCGCATCGCGCGTCTCCAGCGGTTCCGAGAAGAAGCCGGTGTCGCGTGCGGTCTCCTGGATGTTCATGTCGCTCTCCCGCGCCGAGGATGGGTTGCCGGCTATCTAGCGCAACCGGGGGGAGACGGAAAGCGCCGAAAACGCCGCATTCCGGCGCGCGAGCGAACTCCGGGCGGCGCCGGCGCTTGTCAACGCGCGCGAACCGGGCATGATGGCCCGGCGGTGGAGGAGGTGGTCTTGGCAGGAACCGAAAGGCAGCGGCGCTCGGCGATCGCCGTCGTGGCCAGCGGCGTCGCCGAGGCGCAGGCCGCGCGGGCGGAGCTCGTCGCGCTTTACGGCGACGTGCCGGTGGAAAGGGCGCAGGTGATCGTGGCGCTGGGCGGCGACGGCTTCATGCTCGAGACCCTGCACGCCACCCAGGAAAGCGACGTGCCGGTCTACGGGATGAACCGCGGCACCGTGGGTTTCCTGATGAATGCCTATTCGCCCGACAACCTGCCCGAACGTCTCGCCGTCGCCGAGGAGGCGGTGCTGAACCCGCTGGTGATGCGCGCGACCACCGTGCAGGGCACCGTGCACGAGGCGCTGGCGATCAACGAGGTCTCGCTTCTGCGCCAGGGGCCGCAGGCGGCGCGGCTCAGGATCAGCGTCGATGGCCGCGTGCGGATGGAGGAGCTTGTCTGCGACGGGGCGCTGGTGGCGACGCCCGCCGGCTCGACCGCCTACAACTACTCCGCGCACGGGCCGATCCTGCCGATCGACGCCGATGTCCTGGCGCTGACCGCGATGGCGGCCTTCCGGCCCCGGCGCTGGCGCGGCGCGCTGCTGCCGAAGACGGCGAAGGTCCGCTTCGAGGTGCTCAACCCCGAAAAGCGCCCGGTGATGGCCGATGCCGATGCCCAGTCGGTGCGCGACGTGGCGGTGGTCGATATCCGCTCGGAACCCGCGATCCGGCACCGGCTGCTCTTCGATCCCGGACACGGGCTCGAGGAACGGCTGATCCGCGAGCAGTTCGTCTGAGCGTGGCGCCGCCGCGGGACGGTCCAAGGTTGGACCATTCCACAAGGCACTGAAAAACATACATAAAATAGAAAAATTAACCGCAATGAAACTTTCGGCAGGGCCGCCCGCTGCCCGATCCGGCCGGGCGCGCGCAGAAGTTTCGTTGTGGTTAACCGGGCGAGATTTCCATTTTGGAACAATAACTTGAAAAATGGTCCGCATGCGGACCGCGCCACCCCGCCGCCCGGATCAGCGCGCGCCTGTCCAGGGCCGGTCCCCGGCGCGCTCGCGCGCTGCGACCCAGACCAGCCCCGAGGACCCCCGGTAGCCCGCCAGCGCCCCGGTCGATGCCAGCGCGCGCGGGTCGAGCAGCCGGCAGGGGCCGGGCGCGGGGCGGGGCAGGTCCACGTTGGCGACGACGGTGACCTCCGCCCGGCAGACCTCGGCCAGCCCGTCGGGCGCGCGCCTGCCGGCCAGCTGCACGAAGGTCTCGCCGCCCACGAAGAAGCCGGTGGCGGTGTCGTCGGGCGCGGGCAGGCGGGCGGCGGCCTCCTCCTGCTCGGCTTCGTCGCCATCGGCCTCGAGCCAGTTGCGGGCGACGAAACCGTCGCCGCGCGGCCGGCTCAGCGCGCGGCCCTGATCCGTCATCACCCCGATCAGCCCGCCGGTCTCGGCGATCAGCACCACGGGCCGCTCGGCCAGCGTCCAGCCGCCGAGCGCCGCCAGCGCGACCAGCCCGCCCGCCAGCCGCGCCCGCCCCGGCCAGAGGATCAGCCACAACATTCCCAGCGCGACGGACGGCAGCACCCAGGCCGGCGGCGCCTGCACCGGGCGGACCGCGCCGTCGAGCCCGCTCACCCAATGCGCGACGCCGAGGATCCAGCGCGTGCCCATCTCCATCAGCCAGAGCCCGGCGCCTTCCAGCCCCACCGGCCAGAGCGCCGCGGCAAGGACCGCGCCGGGCATCACCACCGTGCCCATCAGCGGCATCGACAGGATGTTCGCGAGAAGCCCGTATTCCGCCATCCGGTGGAAATGCGCCGCCGCCACCGGCGCCGTCGCCAGCCCCGCCACCAGCGAGCAGAGCGCGATCGAGCCGAGCCCCATCAGCCAGCCGGGCAGCCGCCGCCGCTCGGCGCCGGGCCGGCGCGCGGCGAGCATCCGCGCGCGCCTGCGCCGCAGCGTCTGGAAGACCGCGACCAGCGCCACGGTGGCGGCGAAGGACATCTGGAAGCCGGGCGAGAGCAGCGCCTCGGGCCGCCAGAGCAGGATCAGGATCGCGGCCAGCGCGACCGATCTGAGCGACAGCGCCCTTCGGTCCAGAAGCACCGCGCCCAGCATCACCGCCGCCATGACGAAGGCGCGCTGCGTGGCGACGTTGCCGCCGGAGAGCATCAGGTAGAAGCTCGCTGCCGCCAGCGCCCCCAGCGCCGCGAGCTTGCGGATCGGCAGGCGCAGGGCGAGGAGCGGGATCAGCGCCAGCGCCCCGCGCAGCGCGCCGTAGACGACGCCAGTCAGAAGCCCCATGTGCAGCCCCGAGATGGCCAGCACATGCGCCAGGTTCGAGCGCCGCAGCGCCTCGGTCGTCTCGAGCCCGACGCCCGAGCGGTCGCCGGTCAGGATCGCCGCGACGAAGCCGCCCGGCTCGCCCGCGATCCGCTCGCGCAGCCCCGCGCTCATCCGCATGCGCAGGCGCGTGATGGCCAGCGCCCAGCCCTCTTCCGGCGGCGCCAGCGCCAGGACCGGGCTGCGCGTGTAGCCGACCGCGCCCAGCCGGTCGAACCAGGCGTGGCGGCGGAAATCGAACCCGCCGGGCTCGACCGGGCCGCCAGGCGGGCCGAGATGCGCGGTGAGGATCACCCGGAGCCCCGGCACCGGGTCGATGTCGAGCCTGTCGCCGTGGATCGAGACGCGGACCCTCTCGGGCGTGCGCGCGGGCGGGGTGTCGCGCAGCACGACCCGGTCCAGCGTCAGCCGCAACGCGT
>SLPP01000025.1 GCA_007131945.1 Paracoccaceae bacterium
CGCGGCGGGCTGCGCGGTTCGCGGCTTACGGCGGCCGGCCCGGCGCCATCCGAAAGCGCCGCGACGGCCCCGGGCGGGCGATCCGATGGCACCGCAACGGTCCCGGGCGGGCGAAATGGCGGCAAGAGTCCCACGCGAGTCCTACGCATGTCCTACGCGAGTCCTACGCCTGTCCTTCGGTCCATGACAGGCGGAAGCCCAGAAAAACGAGGCCGATGAGCCCTTTCCGCCCGGATGCGCGCCAGACCCCGCGCGCCGCGTCAAGCTTTCGTCAACCGACACCCGTCGACCCGGCGCGCTTCGACGCGAGAAGGCAGGGGCGACGACACTGCCGCCTCAGCCCTCCGCGTCGGGCGACTTCTTCAGCGCGGCGAGCGCGGCGAAGGGATTCGGCCGCGAATCGTCGAGCGAGTCGGCACCCGGCGGGGCGAAATCGGCCTGCGGCAGTTCCGCGCCCGGCTTGCGCGGATAGTCGGGCAGGGCGAGGGCCAGCGCCTCGTTCATCACCATGCCGGGGTCGATCACCGCGCCCAGCTTCTCGACGGTGTCGTCCTCGGGCATCTCGACCTCGGATTCGGTCGGCTCGGGCAGGTCGTGCAGGAACCGGCGCGTCACCTCGATCTCGATGCGGGTGGTGACCGGCTCGACGGTGATGACACAGCTTTGCACGACGGTCGCGCCCAACCGTCCCTCCAGCCGCCAGTCGCGCCGGCCTTCGGGCACCACCTCGCCCGCGAAATCGAGCTTGCGCAACGCGTTCAGGCCGAGGTCGTCGGCGATCCGGCGGCGCGCGCCGGCATCGGGTCGCAGATGGAAGCGCGTGGGCCGGCGCAGCGGCAGTTCGGCCACGCGCAAGGGCAGGCTCGAGCGGGGAAGAGGGCGTGTCTCGGATGTCTCGGTCATCGCCTTGATCTGTCTGGCCTCGCGCGGACGGCGTTCCTTTCTTGAACCGGGCCGCACCTTTCTGTAATCCATGCAGGGCGCGGGGGCCAGTCAAGGTCTCGAGCGCGCCCGCCCGGCAGCGACTTGGGTGGGCCGAGGGACAGAGAGGCAGGGGCTGGCATGGAACGGATGGCACACGCGGGCATCACCGGGGGCTGGCGTCTGGCGCTGGTCTGTCTGCTACTGATCCTCGGGCTCGCCGCCTGCACGCCGGTAATGCGGTTTCACGGCTATGCGCCCAGCGACGAGGATCTTGCGCAGATCGAGGTCGGGCGCGACACCCGCGAGTCGGTCGAGCAGAAGCTTGGCCGGCCGGGTGTCGGGGGTGTGCTGGAAGGGTCAGGCTGGTTCTATGTTCAGTCCGACTGGGAGCACCGGCAGTGGCGCGCCCCGGTCGAGGTACGGCGCGAGGTCGTGGCGATCAGCTTCGATGGGCGCGGCGTGGTGCAGAACGTCGAGCGTTTCGGCCTGCGCGACGGCGAGGTCGTGCAACTCTCGCGGCGGGTGACGGATACCGGTCCGCGCGGCCCGGGCTTCCTGGCGACGCTGGGCCGGGCACTGGGCCGGATCGGCCCGGCCATGTTCAACTGACGCGGTTCAGTCCGACTCGGGCTCGAAATCGAGCGCGACACCATTGATGCAGTAGCGCATTCCCGTCGGCTGCGGCCCGTCAGGAAAGACATGCCCCAGATGCGCGCCGCAACGCTCGCAATGCACCTCGGTTCGGCGCATGAAGAAGCTGCGATCCTCCTTCGTGCCGATCGGAGCGCCCTCGATCGGTGCCCAGAAACTGGGCCAGCCACTTCCCGAATCGTACTTGCGCGCATGGTCGAAAAGCGCAGCGCCGCAGCAGACGCAACGGAACGTGCCCGCTTCCTTCGGGAAGTCGTCATGGGAGAAGGCACGTTCGGTGCCGTGGCGACGCGTGACCTTGTAGGCCAGGGGCGACAGTTGCGCGCGCCATTCCTCGTCGCTCTTCTCGATCTTTTCGTTCATCGTCGGTGTCCTCGTCGCTTTTGCGGCAAGCTAGGCATCGCCGAGCGCATGTCCAGAGGGTGGCTTGACCTTGACCCACCTGCCCGCTAGCCCGCGCGCATGCCCGCCGCACCTCTTCTGCAGCTGACCGACATCGCGCTTTCCTTCGGCGGCGCGCCGCTTTTCGACGGGCTCGATCTGGTGATCCAGTCCGGAGACCGGGTGGCGCTGGTCGGGCGCAACGGGTCGGGCAAGTCGACGCTGATGAAAGTCATGGCAGGGCTTGTCGAGCCCGACCGCGGTACGCGCGCGCTGCCGCCGGGTATCAGCGTCGGCTACATGGAACAGGAGTCGGATTTCACCGGCTTTGACACGCTGGGCGATTTCGCCGCCGAGCGGCTGGACCCGGCCGAGCATTACCGGATCGAGATGGCGGCCGAGGGGCTCGGCTTCGATCCCGCGCTGCCGGTAGCCACGGCCTCGGGCGGCGAGCGCCGGCGCGCGGCGCTGGCGAGGCTTCTGGCCGAGGCGCCGGAGCTGATGCTGCTCGACGAACCGACCAACCATCTCGACATCCAGGCGATCACCTGGCTCGAGGCGCGGCTGGCCGAGACGCGTGCGGCTTTCGTGCTGATCAGCCACGATCGCGCCTTCCTGAACGCGCTGACGCGCGCGACGCTGTGGATCGACCGCGGGCGGGTGCGCCGGCTCGACCAGGGCTTCGGGGCGTTCGAGGACTGGCGCGACAGAACATGGGCCGAGGAGGATGCGGCGCGGCACAAGCTCGACCGCAAGATCCAGGCCGAGGCCCGTTGGGCGGTCGAGGGGATCAGCGCGCGAAGACGACGGAACCAGGGGCGGCTGCGGGCGCTCGCCGCCCTGCGCGCCGAACGCGCGGCGCAGATCCGGCGGCAGGGTGCCGCGGCGATGGCGCTCCAGTCGGGGCCTGCCTCGGGCAAGCTGGTGATCGAGGCCGAGAAGATCACCAAGCGTTTCGATGACCGGGTGATCGTGAGGGATTTCTCGCTCAAGATCCTGCGCGGCGACCGGTTGGCGCTGGTCGGGCCGAACGGGGTCGGCAAGACGACGCTGCTGAGACTGATGACCGGCGAGATCGCGCCCGATTCCGGCTCCGTGCGTCTGGGCACCAATCTCGAGATCGCGGTCTTCGACCAGACGCGCGCCCGCCTCGACCTCGACGCGAGCCTGTGGGAGAACCTGACCGGCGATCCCTTGATGCGCGTCTCGGGCAGCTCGGACCAGGTGATGGTGCGTGGCCGGCCGAAACATGTCGTGGGCTATCTGAAGGAATTCCTTTTCGACGAGGCGCAGGCGCGCGCGCCGGTGCGCGCGCTCTCGGGCGGGGAACGGGCGCGGCTTCTGCTGGCGAAGATCATGGCGCGGGAGTCGAACCTGCTGGTGCTGGACGAGCCGACGAACGATCTGGACATCGAGACGCTGGACCTCCTGCAGGATCTTCTGGGCGACTATCCCGGCACGGTGCTCCTGGTCAGCCACGACCGCGATTTCATCGACCGGATCGCGACGACGACCGTCGCGCTCGACGGGCAGGGGCGCGCGACGGTCTATGCCGGCGGTTGGAGCGACATGCAGGCGCAGCGCCCGTACGAGCCGGCGGAGACGCGCGAAAGGGCGCGCCCGACGCCCCCTGCCGCGGCGCGCGCCCCGAAACCCGCCGCGCCGCCGCGCACCGCAAGTACCGGGCTCAGCTATACCGAACGCCACCGCCTCGATGCGCTGCCGGCCGAGATCGCCCGCCTGGAGGCCGAAATAGGCAGGCTGACGGAACTCCTGTCCGATCCCGACCTCTACCGCCGGGAGCCCGCGAAATTCGCCAGGGCGAGCGAGGCGCTGACCACCCGCCAGGCCGCCCTCGCCGCGGCCGAGGAGGAGTGGCTCGCGCTGGCCGAGCGCGCCGAGGGCTGATGCCGGCGGCAGCATCCGTGGCCCCGAACCTGCGCCTTTCAGGCGATCGCGACGGGGGTGTGCAAGCTTGCACACTTTCGGAATTAATTGATATCACTATGGAAATTCGCGCCGTTAACCACAACGAAACTTTCGCTGCAGAAGGCGGCTGACGCCGGCGAAGGCGGGCGAGCAGCGCCGTGCGGCGCCAGGAAGGCCGGGCACCCGATTCGGCCGGTCTGTCGATGCCCGGAGACTCCGTCGGCGGGAAGCGGCGCTCGCCGCGGGTTCGCGACGCGGCGTGGAAGCCGGCGAAAACGCCGGACGCCACGCGAACGCCGGCACGGCAGGGGGCGCCCAGGTGCCGCGACGCCCGGGGATATCGATCGGACGGGGCGAACGATGCGTCTGGCTTCGTTTTCCGGTGCCGCCGCGCGCATCTTCGAGGCGCCGATTTCCGCGCAATGCGGCAACCGGGACGGCGCCCGCGATCGCGCTTGGCAGCGCAACGCGACGATCCGTCTGACCGAGATGCCGCCCGTCAGCCGATCGCGGCTTGCGCCTCCAGCGCGGCGAGGATCCGCGCGGCCTCGTCGGCCGGACGCGCCAGGGTCTCGGGCGCCTCGCCGGGAAAGAAGCGCGCCCGTGTCGCAGTGGCCATCGGCGCCGGCGTCGCCACCACCACCCGCGGCGCGCGGTCGGGGCCGAGGGCGGCGGATTCCGCGCGCCAGGCATGGACGAGCGCCATCTGGCCGGATTTCGCCGCGCCCCAGGCTCCCCAGAACTTGCGGGTCGTCCCGGCCTCGTCGCGCGTCGCCGGATCGTCGAAGAAGAGCGCGGTGCCGCCGGGCGCGGCGCGCAGCAGCGGCTCGACCATCGGGATCAGCACGCCAGTGGCGCGCAGGGTCACGGCGAGCGCCCGGTCCCAGTCCTTGATCGCGACATGTCCCGCCGGCGAAAGCGGCGGGGCGTGGACCGCCGCATGCGCCCAGAGATCGACCCGGCCCCAGCGGTCGTGGATCGACCGGCAGAGATGGCGCAGGGCATTGTCGTCGGTGATGTCGATCGGCGCCAGCGTCGCCGTGCCGCCCTTCGCCCGGATGCGGTCATCGAGCTCTTCCAGCGCGCCGGTGGTGCGGGCGACGGCGACGACATGCCAGCCATGCGCGGCAAGCGTCTCGGCCAGCGCCGCGCCCAGCCCGCGCGAGGCACCGGTGATCAGGGCGAGCGGCGGGGCGGGTGATTCGGCAGCGGCGGTCATGCCCTGCTCTTGCCACCCGGCCGAGCCGGGTTCAAGCGGCGGTGGCGTCCCCGGACCGGGAGGGCCGAACCACCGCGTGGCTGACGGTGAAGGCGGACGCGGCCCCTGCCGCTCCGGGGGCCGCGAACCGGTTGCCACCTCGCTTGACTTGCCGCGCAACCGCCGCGACAAGGATGCACCGATTTCGAACCGACGGAGAGACCCATGACCCAGGCCCGCACCCTCGTCGCGGCAACCTTTCCCGCGCAGCATCTCTGGACGAAGGCGCTGATCGTGCTGGGCGGCTCGCTGCTGATCGCGCTCGGCGCGCAGGTCGCGGTGCCGATGTGGCCGGTGCCGATGACGCTGCAGACGCTCGCCGTGGTGCTGGTCGGGCTGACCGCCGGGTCGCGGCTGGGCGCGGCTTCGGTGCTGACCTACCTGGCGCAGGGCGCGGCCGGGCTGCCGGTCTTCGCCGGCGGCACGGCGGGGCTGGTGGTGCTCGCCGGGCCGACCGCCGGTTTCCTGTGGGGTTTCGTCGCGCTCGCCTTCGCCGCCGGCTGGCTGGTCGAGCGCGGGATCGCCCGCGGCTTCTGGCGCACGCTGGGCTGCACGCTGGCGGTCTCGGCGGCGCTCTACCTGCCGGGCGTCCTGTGGCTGACCGCCATCACGCCGCTGTCGCTGGCCCGCGCGGCCGAGGTCGGGATGCTGCCCTTCCTCGCCGGCGATGCGGTCAAGGCGGTCGTCGCGGCGCTGAGCGTGACCGGCGCCTGGACCGCGCTCTCCCGCCGCCGCTGAGCCGCCCGCCGCGCTCCGGTTGCAAACCCGCCGGAGATGCACGCAGGCGGAGGCGAGACGGGAAGGGGGCGACAGCCCCCTTTTCCTTTGACCTGCCGTGACGGCCCAGAGACAGGTGTCCCGATGCCCGACGAGTCCCTCATCCGCCGCACCCCCTGGCCCGAGAGCGCCTCGCGCCCGTTGGGCACGCCGATCCAGCCCTCGGTCGTCTATGCCTCGCCCGACCCCGACACGCTCGATGCCCAGTATGCCGGCGAACAGCCGGGCTATACCTATGCGCGCGAGGGCCATCCGAACGCCGATGTGCTGGCGCGCAAGATCGACGCGCTGGAGGGGGCGACGGGCGGGCTGATCACCGGTTCGGGCATGGCGGCGGTAACGGCGGCGCTGATGGGGGTGCTGAAGGCGGGCGATCACGTGCTCGGCGGCGACCAGCTCTATGGCCGGTCGCTGCGGCTCTTGAACCAGGACCTGCCGCGCTTCGGCATCGCGACCACGCTGGCCGATTTCACCGATGCCGCCGCCGTCGAGGCGGCGCTGCGTCCCGAGACGCGGATGATCCTGATGGAGGTCGTCTCGAACCCGACGCTGCGGGTGGCGGATCTGCCCGGCATCGCCCGGCTGGCGCGCGCCCGCGGCATCCTGCTTGCCGTCGACAACACCTTCACCACGCCGCGCGCGATCCGGCCCCTCGAGCACGGCGCCGATATCGTGATCCACTCGGTGACCAAGATCCTCGCCGGGCATTCGGACGCGACGCTCGGTTATGTCGCGGCAACGGATGCCGCCATTCGCCGGGCGATCTACGATTTCGCCGTCACGACCGGGATGACGCCCAGCCCGTTCGACTGCTGGCTGGCCGAGCGCGGGCTCTATTCCTTCGAGCTGCGCTACGACCGGGCCGAGGCGAACGCCGCCGCGCTGGCCGAACACCTGGCCGGGCTGCCGGGGATGAAACGCGTCCTCTACCCGACGCGCCCCGACCATCCCGACCACAACCGCGCCGCGGCGCTCCTTGGCGGACGCGGTGGGCACATGGTCAGCTTCGAGATCGCGGGCGGGCGCGACGCGGCGAACCGGCTCACCCGCGCCGCCCCGGACATCGCCTTCGCGCCGACGCTCGGCGACATCGGCACAACGCTCTCGCACCCGGCCTCGAGCTCGCATCGCGGCCTTTCGGCCGAGGCGCGCGCCGCCCTGGGGATATCGGAGGGGTTCTTCCGCGCCTCCGTCGGCGTCGAGGAGATCGGGCTCCTGACGGCCGAGTTCACCGCCGCCGTCGACGCCGCCACGAGAGGCTGAACCTGCCTGGGCCGCCGCCCGACCGCTGTGGTTCTTTGCCCGGCCGGGCCAGGCTCGCCGCAGAGGTCGGTCCCCGTTTCGATTGCCTTGGCCGAGCTTTCCACCGCCGGTCCCGGCATGGCCGGCCAAGGGCGGCGTCGAGCGCCCCGGGATCGATCATCCGGAACACGGCGGAAAACGTGCCGCGCGACGGAACCGCATGCCTGAACTTCGGGAAATCCCTGAAAACGCTCTCCTTCGCCCGCCCGAAGGTCACCATATCGGCGTGAGGCACGTCGCGCGGCAGAGCACCGGCACGAAGGCGATCACGCGCAACTCGCCAGTGTCGTGCCGGGTGTCGCCGGCGCGAAGTCGGGGACGTCCGCGAAGGCGGACAGGAAAAGGTGCGTGGCGGCGATGGACTCCGAGGGATGGGTCCACCACCCAGAATCCATCCCGCCCTCAGCCGCAAGGGGCGCTGCGCAGGTCGCCAGAGCCATATGCGGTTCCCCTGCCTCGACAGTGCCGACCCGCGGCTTCCTCCGGCGGCGCGCCGGAACCACGCTTCCCGCTTGCCGGCGCCCGCGCTTTCGGCGACAAGCGCGCCATGCAGACGCCCCGCTACACGCGCCTCGTCGAGGCGCTTCCCGCCACCGTTCCCTTCGTCGGTCCCGAGACGCAGGAACGCGCCCGCGGCGCGCCTTTCGCCGCCCGCCTCGGCGCCAACGAGAACGGCTTCGGCCCCTCGCCCCGCGCGATCGAGGCGATGACCCGCGCCGCGCCCGATCAGTGGATGTACGGCGACCCGGAGAGCCACGAGCTGAAAGCCGCGCTCGCCGCGCATCTCGAGGTGACGCCGGCGCATCTCGTCGTCGGCGAGGGGATCGACGGGCTGCTGGGCTATCTCGTGCGCCTCCTGGTCGAACCCGGCGATCCGGTGGTGACCTCGGACGGCGCCTATCCGACCTTCAACTACCATGTGGCGGGCTATGGCGGGGTGCTGCACAAGGTCCCCTATTCGGGCGACCACGAAGACCCCGCGGCGCTTTTCGCCCGGGCACGCGAGACCGGCGCCAAGCTCGTCTACCTCGCCAATCCCGATAACCCGATGGGCAGCGCGCATCCCGGCGCGGTGATCGAGGCGGCGCTTGCCGACCTGCCCGCGGGCACGCTGCTCGCGCTCGACGAGGCCTATCTGGAATTCGCCCCCGACGGCACCGCGCCGCGCATCGACCCCGACGATCCCCGCGTGATCCGTCTGCGCACCTTCTCCAAGGGCTACGGCCTCGCCGGGGCGCGGGTGGGCTACGCGATCGCCGCGCCGGGGCTGATCTCGGCCTTCGACAAGGTGCGCAACCATTTCGGCATGAACCGCGCCGCGCAGATCGCCGCGCTCGCCGCGCTCGGCGACCGGGACTGGCTGGCGCAGACCGTCGCCCGCGTCGCCGCCTGCCGCGACCGCATCGCCGCGCTCGCCGCCGAGAACGGGCTCCGGGCGCTGCCCTCGGCGACGAACTTCGTCACCATCGACTGCGGCCGCGACGGCGATTTCGCCCGTGTCGTCCTCGCCGGCGTGGTGCGGCGGGGGGTCTTCATCCGCATGCCCTTCGTCGCGCCGCATGACCGCTGCATCCGCGTCAGCTGCGGCCCCGAGGCCGAGATCGCGCGCTTCGCCGAGGTCCTGCCCGCGGCGCTGGCCGAAGCCCGCGGCGGCTGACGCCACGTCGAAGGCGCAGCTTCCGGGTTGGAGGCCGCCGGCCCAGCCGCTAGCCTGCCGCAAACGCCAGCCGAGGATGCCATGACCCAGCAGTATGTCGCCACGCGTCCCGACGAGGTCGCCACGCCCGCCGTGTTCCGGACGATGTCGGGGCTCGACTTCGTGCGCGCGCTCGCCGACGGCCTTATCGGCATGGCGCCCATCGCCGGGCTGATGAACTTCCGCCTGCACCTGGTCGAGGAGGGGCGGGTGGTCTTCCGCGGCGCCCCCGGCTTCGAGCATCTCAACCCGGTGGGCGGGGTGCATGGCGGCTGGTACGGCACGATCCTCGACTCCGCCCTCGGCTGCGCCGTCGCCACGACCCTGCCGAAGGGCCGCGGCTACACGACGCTCGAATACAAGGTCAACATCACCCGCGCGCTCGCCATCGGCACCGAGGTCGATTGCGAGGCGCGGATCAGCCATGCCGGGCGCACCACCGGCGTCGCCGAGGGCTGGATCCGCGGCGTCGCCGACGGCAGGCTCTACGCCACCGGCTCGACCACCTGCCTCATCATGGGCGGCTGAACGCGCGCGAAGCGCGGGTCAGGATCACTCGGCACTGCCAATGCACCGGCCGGACGCAGGCCCGGGAGGTCGGGTCCAAATTTGGACCGAACGGCAAGTACATGATTTTATGGAACAAAGCCTGTGGCGTTAACCACAATGAAACGTCCGGCTCCGGTCCGCTGAGGCATGGGGTGGCGCGGCGTCACGGTGCCGCGCGCTCTTCGGCCGCGCGCAGCCAGGACCAGATGCGCTGCGGCGTCAGCGGCATGTCGACATGGCGCACGCCGCGCGGCCAGAGCGCGTCGAGCGCGGCATTGGC
>SLPP01000085.1 GCA_007131945.1 Paracoccaceae bacterium
CGACCGGGTGCTCGTGCAGCTTCCCGGGGTCGAGAACCCCGGCCAGCTGCGCGAGTTGCTGGGTTCGACCGCGCGGATGACCTTCCACATGGTCGATGAGGGCGCTGCGGTTGCACGGCCCGGCTACACCCTGCTGCCCGCGCGCGATGGCGGACAGGTGGCGGTCGAGGATCGGGTGGCGCTGTCGGGCGACCAACTCGTCTCGGCCGCCGCGGCCTTCGATCCGCAGACGCGCGAGCCGGTCGTGACCTTCCGTTTCGACACCTCAGGCGCCATCGCCTTCGGGCAGATCACGTCGGACAACGTCGGCCAGCAGTTCGCCATCGTTCTCGACGGCGAGGTGCTGACCGCGCCCGTGATCCAGCAGGCGATCCACGGCGGCTCCGGGCAGATCACCGGGCAGTTCACGCCGGAGGAGACGCAGTTTCTGGCCGTGATGCTCAACTCCGGTTCGCTTCCCGCCGCGCTCGAGGTGATCGAGGAGCGAACGGTCGGTGCCTCGCTGGGCGCCGATTCGATCCGCGCGGGGCTCGTGGCCGGGATCGCGGGGCTCGTTCTGGTGGTGGCGATCATGGTCGCGCTCTACGGCGCCTGGGGCCTTCTTGCTTCCGCCATCCTGGGACTGAACGTGGTGTTGACGATCGCCGCGCTGGGGCTGATCGCGGCGACACTGACACTGCCCGGGGTCGCCGGGATCATACTCTGCCTCGGCATCGCGGTCGATGCCAACATCCTGATCTTCAGCCGCATCCGCGAAGAGACGGCGAAGGGCGCAGGCGCCATGAAGGCGCTGGCGCAGGGCTATGACCGCGCCTGGGGCACGATCCTCGACGCCAATGTGACGACGCTGCTGGCGATGGGGCTGTTGTTCATGCTCGGCGCCGGCGCGATCCGCGGCTTCGCGATCACCATGACGATCGGCATCCTGGTCTCGATGTTCACCGCCATCACGCTGATGCGCATCGTCATGGAGGGCTGGGCACGAAAGCAACGCCTGAAGCGGCTGGAAATCCCGCCGCTCGTGGGTCGCGTGCCAATGCCCGGCAACTGGTCGTTCCTGCGGCACGGTCGGCTGGCGCTCGCGACCTCTGCGGTGCTGTCGGCGGCTGCGCTCGCGGCGCTGGCGTGGCCCGGCCCGCACTGGGGGATCGACTTCACCGGCGGGGTGCAGATGACGCTGAGTTCCGCCTCGCCCATGCCACTCGCCGAGTTGCGTGCGGTCGCCGCAGGCTTCGGCGACGCCGCGCTCCAGACCTTCGGCACGCCCTCCGAGGTGCTTCTGCGCGTGCAAGGTGAGGCCACGCAGGCGACCGTTGCGGCGCTGGAGGCGGCGACGCGGGCGGTGGTGTCCGACATCGCCTTCGACCAGATCGACCTTGTCGGCCCCACGATCAGCGGCGAGCTGGCCTGGACCGGGGCGATGGCGCTCTCGGCGGCCGTTCTGGCCATGCTGGTCTATATCTGGCTCCGGTTCGAGTGGCACTTTGCCGCCTCGGCCATTGCCGTGCTGGTGCTCGACGTCACCAAGACGCTGGGCGTGATCGCGCTCATGGGCTGGGAGGTCAACCTGACCACCGTCGTGGCGCTGCTCACCCTCATCGGCTACTCGGTCAACGACAAGGTGGTGGTCTTCGACCGGGTGCGCGAGAACCTGATGCGGGTTCAGAAGGCGGGTTTCGCGGTCGTGGTGGATCGCAGCCTGAACCAGGTGCTGGCGCGCTGCCTCTTCACCTCCGGCACGACGCTGGCAGCGCTGATCCCGATGGCGATCTGGGGCGGCCCCGCCGTCTCTGGCTTCGCACTGCCAATGATCGCCGGCGTCGTCATTGCTACCGCCTCGTCGCTTCTTGTCGCCGGCCCGCTGCTCACCTGGATGGCCGCACGCCAGTCCTTGGCGGCCGCGCCGGCGCCGTGATATCATTCCGTCGCGGCGCGTCGTGCCGCGACGGACTTTCCCTCCACATACCGGCCCCCGAATGTTCCTCGACCTTGGCCCTCTCGCTCCCACGGTCGCGCTTCTGCTGGCGGCAGGCGTCTTCGTTGCGTTCATGTTCGAGCGCCGGCCGCCCGAGATGATCGCCTTCACCGGCGCCGCGGCGGCGCTCTTTCTCGGCCTGGTGACGACCGAGAACGTGCTGGCGGCGCTGGCAAACCCGGCCCCCGCGACCATCGGCGCGATGTTCATCCTCTCCGCCGCACTGGTGCGCACCGGCGCGCTCGAGGCACTGATCGCGGGACTTGCGCACCTGTCGTCGCGCCACGTGGGCCTGGCGCTCCTGGCCTTCTTCGGCACGGCGGCGCTGGCCTCGGCCTTCCTCAACAACACGCCGGTGGTGATGGTGCTGATCCCGCTGGCGATCGGTCTGGCGCGGCAACTCGGCACGGTGCCGTCACGGCTCTTGATGCCGCTTTCGTTCATGGTGATCCTCGGCGGCACGGTGACGCTGGTCGGCACCTCGACGAACCTCCTGGTCGACGGCGTTGCGCGCGAGATCGGCCTGGCTCCCTTCGGGCTCTTCGAGATCGCGCCGCTGGGGCTGGTCGTCGCGCTTGTTGGCGGCGGGTTTCTCGCCATTGCCGCGCCGCGATTGCTGCCCGTGCGGACAAGCGTGACCGGCAGCGCGGCGAGCCTGCGCGAGCCACGCGGCTGGCTCGCCGATCTGTTCATCCCGGCCGGATCGCCACTGGTTGGCAAGGCGCCGGGCGATCTGCCCGACCTGAGGCGCAGCGGCGGGCGGGCGGTCGACGTGATCCGCGGTGACGCCTCGCTGCGCCGCGAGCTTGCCACGGTGCGCCTGGAGCCGGGCGACACGGTCGTGGTGAAGACCCGCGACGTGGATCTCATGGGCTTTCGCGAGGGTGCGGCACGCGGCGCGGTTCTGCCCGGCCTGGAGCCCGGCCAGGCACGGCCTGCACGCGTGATGGAGGTGCTGGTCGGCCCCGGCTCCAAGGCCATCGGGCGGACGCTCGGCGCGCTGCGCTGGCGGCGGCGGTTCGGTGTCTATCCGATCGCCCTGCACCGGCGCGGCGAGGCGCTTGAGGCGCGTCTGGAGAACACCGCGCTGCTCGCCGGCGACACGCTGCTGATCGAGGGGGCGTCGGCCGACATCGACCGGCTGGTCGAGGATCAGCGGCTGATCGCGCTCGCCCCCAGCTCAGTGCGCGCCTTCCGCCGCCGAAAGGCGCCGGTCGCGGTGGCGATCCTGCTAGGCGTCGTCGGGCTTGCGGCGCTGAACGTGGCGCCAATCCTGCCGCTTGCGCTCATCGGGGTGGCTTTGGTCTTCCTGACCAGATGCATCGAACCCGACGAAGGGCTGGCGGCGCTCGACGGGCGGTTGCTGCTTCTGATCGTGTCGATGATCGTGCTGGGCACGGCGCTGGACCGCTCCGGCGCCGTGGCGCAGATCGTCGGCGCGCTGGCGCCGATACTCATCGGGCTCAGTCCCTGGATCGCGCTGGCGCTGGTCTATGCCGCAACCTCGGTCCTGACCGAACTGGTGACCAACAACGCCGTCGCGGTTCTGATGACCCCGATCGCCGCCGGGCTGGCCGTGAGCCTGGGCGTCGATCCACGGCCCTTCGTCGTCGCCGTGATGTTTGCCGCCTCGGCAAGCTTCGCGACGCCCATCGGCTACCAGACCAATACCATGGTCTATGGCGCCGGCGGCTACCGCTTCGCCGATTTCCTGCGCCTCGGCGTGCCGATGAACCTGTTGGTCGGCACCATCACCGTCCTGACCATCCCGTTCGTCTGGCCACTCTAAGCCGCGCGCCCGGCGGCTGCAGTCGTTTCCGCGTCATACGCCTTCCGTTTGATCGCCTTGGTGAGCACAGGCGTGATATGGCCGCCGCCCTACCCGAACTTATGAGTTTAATACGCGGATTTGGCATGAGGCCGTGCGGCGTTCGCATGATCAGGCGAACACGGAAGCCCCGGGACAAGCCCGTCGGGATAGCCGTTCGCTCAGAGAAGCACGCGCCGGGCGGTCACGTTGCCTTGCGCGGTGCTCAGGCGCCAGTTCGTCTCCCGCTGTTCCATGCCCGTTGCGCGGCTCTCGTGGCATTCAACCGGACCGCAGATCCCGTGCGGCGTGAAATGCATCAACGCCAGCCCGGCGCTGGACATTTGCCGGCATCCCCCTCCAGATGACGCGATCCGAGGCCAACGAGGACGCGTTGCCATGCAGGACTCCGCAATCACCGGAAAGCCCGGCAGTAAGCTTCTGCTGATCATCCTCGACGGCGTGCCCTGGGCCAACTGGCGGCGCTATTTCGGCGGCCTCGAGGGCTGGGTTGCATCCGGCGAAGCGAAGGTCTGGCGGATGCGCGCGGTGCTGCCGTCGATGTCGGGGCCATGCTACGCCTCGATCCATACCGGCGTGCCGCCGCAGGTGCATGGGGTGCTGTCGAACGGGATGATCGCCCGCGTGGCGCAGCCGGATGTGTTTTCGCAGGTGCGTCTGGCCGGTGGCGTGACCGGCGCGGTGACCCATTCCTGGTGGTCCGAACTTTTCAACCGAGCGCCTTTCGACTGGCTGCGTGACATCGAATACGACGAGCCGGAGAGTGCCAGCATCAACCACGGCCGGTTTCACACGATGACCGGCTACGATGACCGGAACCAGGCAACCCCCTGTGACGCCGATTTCTTCGCCACGCTCACCATGCTCTGCGACCGCTTCGACCTGACCTACGGCCTCCTGCATACCTGCACGCTCGATTCGATGGGCCACCGCTTCGGCCATGACTGCGCCGAGATGGACCACGCCTGCGCGCTGATGGATGCGATGCTGGCCGGGTTCCTGCCGCGCTGGCGGGCGATGGGTTACGAGGTGATCGTCACCGCCGATCATGGCCAGTCGCTGCGCGGCCATCATGGTGGCACGGGTGACGACCAGCGCGATTTCGCACTCTACTATTTCGGGCCGGCCAAGGGCCCTGCACCTGACACGGTGCTCGATCAGCTGGCATTGGCGCCGACCGTGCTGGAACGATTGGGCGCACCGATCGCCGACACCATGGAGAAACCGTCTTTCCTGAGTGATTAGAGAAACCTGGGCGCGGTCCGTTAGCGGGTATCGGCTGGATGAAGCCGTAACCCTTTTTGGTGATAGGTGATGTCGAAGCGCTCGTTCATCGGATGCGGCGCCCAGCCCCTCGAGCACCACGTAGGTCAGCGCGGTCGTTGCCTGGATGTCGGTCCAGCCGATATCTGCGAAGTGCACCTTGGGGCAGCTTCCGGGGCCGAGGCGCTGGCGGCGATGGTGGTCAGTGCGGCGAGGGCGAGGGCACTGAGGCAGGAGCGAGTGGTTGTCTTTCTCTCCCGTGTCGCTCCTTCGGTGGTTCGGATGGTGGAGGGTTCAGTCGCGGTAGTCCGGCTCCTCGGCGTCGAGGATGGCGCGCACCTCGGCCAGGTGGTCGAGGGCGAGTCGCGGATACTCCGCCCATTGCCGGGCGGTGGTTTCGGCGACGTGATCCGGTGCGATGCGCAGCGGCCGGCCGGTGGCATAGGCGAGCATCAGGGTCTCGCAGGCGCGCTCGAAGTAATACATTTCGTCGAGCGCGAGGGCGACACTGGGCGCGGCGACAAGGACGCCGTGATTGCCCATCAGAAGCACCTTCCCGCCTTCGAGAAGCCCGGCGAGCCGGTCGCCCTCGGCATCCGACAGGCCCATCCCCTCGAACCCTTCGTCGATCACCAGCCGATTCCAGAAGCGCATCGTGTTCTGGTCGATCGGCGGCATCCGGCTGTCGGCGAGCGCCGAGAGCGCGGTCGCGTACCTTGGATGCAGATGCAGGACGCAGCGTGCTTGCGGGTTGCACGCATGGATGCGGCCATGGATGTGCCAGGCGGTCGGATCGGGCGCGTCCGGGCGGTCCATCGTCGTCGGGTCGTCCGCGTCGCAGACGATCAGGTCCGACGCCCGGATGCGCGAGAAGTGCCGTCCGCGCGGATTCATCAGGAAGCGCCGGCCATCCGGGCTGATCGCCAGGCTGAAATGGTTGGCGACGCTTTCGTGCATGTTCAGCCGCGCGAACCAGCGGAAGGCGGCGGCAAGGTCGCGACGGGCCTCCGCGACGTCGATGGATTTGTCTTGGTCCTTCATGCCGGCTGTGCCTCCAGGGTAGGCAACTGTACCAGTATCCACTCCAAAGCACGACAAGTATGCCGACCCATGCAAACACCGCATGGAACTACCCAGCGCGCGCCAACGCCCCGGCCACCACCGCCTTCAACATCAGGCCCTCGACCGTCTCGAAATCGATGTCCTCGTTGCCGAGATAGGCGCGCTGGTTGATCGCCGTCCATCCGTTGGCGGCGATCCGATAAGTCGCCGCAGGGTCGATGTCGATCTCCCGCGCATGGACGAAGTCGCCCGTGCGCGCGCCGAGGCTCGCCGCACGGTGTTGATTTGCGCGCCTCATGATCGCCGCGAGCGTCGTGCCCGGGACCTCGGCCACGCGGATGTCGCCGTCGAAGCGGACGAAAGCGTCGAAATCGTAGCGGGTGAGCGGGCCGGCCGCGAGTGGCGCGCCGAAAGTGGTGTGCCCGAGAAAGGCCACATCGGCGCCGGCCGCCTCGCGCACCGCCTCGGCCGCCAGCAGGATCGACGCCGGCAGGTCGAGCGCGGCCTCTCGCATCGCGATCACCTCGGTCTCGGCTTCGGTCAGATGCTCGGCCATTGCCGCGGCAATCGCCTCGGCCAGCGCCGGATCGCCCCCCTCCGGCGCGATCATCCGGGTCTCGCGGGTCCAGATCGGGCCGTCGGGCCCGGTCGAAAGCCCGATCACCGTGATCCGGTCGCCCCAGGATCCACCGTGGAAATAGCCGATCCCCGGCGCGTCATGGTCGAAGGCCAGATGGTCATGCCCGCCGATCACCAGCGTGCCCGCGGGCAGGTCGGGCAGGATCGCCCGATCCGGCGTCACGCCCGCATGCGACATCAGGATCGCCGCGTTCGCCCCGCCCGCCACCGCTGCGAAGGCATCGGAGGCGAACTGCACCGGGTCCAGCAGGCCCAGGCTGTCGCGCACCTCGGCGCGGTAGACGAAGGGATTGGTGGGGGCCAGGCCCAGAAGTCCCAACCGCAGCCCGCCCAGCCCCAGCGTGGTGGAGACCGGGGCGAACATCCGTCCCGTCCGACGGTCGAGGATGTTGCCGATCACCTCCACTCCCAGCCCCGAGATCTGCGCCACCGCCGCGGCCATGTCATCGATCACCGCAGTCTCGTGGTTGCCGAGGTTCAGCACGACCGGGCCGCGCGCCGCCAGCGCCGCCAGAAAGGCACGATCCGGTCCGCCACCGCTGCGCAAAGCCACCACATTGCCGCGCTCGAACACGTCGCCGTTGATCAGCACCGCCAGCGGTGCCGCGATCTCGGCCCGCACGGCATCGACCGCGGCCAGCAACGCCGGCAGCCGGGCATAGGGCGAATGCAGATCGGCGAGCGAGATCAGCACCGCCTCGGCCCCGGTGGCGGCGCGCAGCGGTTGCGGCGCCAGGCCCGCGAGTGGAGCGGCGGCGAGACCGAGCAGGACCAGACGACGGTCGACGGCGGCGGTGATCCGGGTCATGGCGATCCTCCGATTCCTTTCAGGCAGCTTAGCGCCTGATCGGTCAGAAGCCTGAGGAAAAAAGACGGCGCGGCATCAGTGCCCCAGACTTCGGGCAGTTACGCCCGAGATGGTCCGAGAACCGCCGACCGGCGGAAACGGCGGCACGGTTACGCCGAGATCGGCCACAGACTACCCGCCTCTTACCTTCCGCAGCGAGCAAACCGTGATCGGAGTTCTGCCAAGCCCACTGGTCAGACGCTGCCTGGAAGGGTGTGACTGGAAGTCAGGACGTGGTAAGGCCGCGGGGCCTGCGAGTCATCAAGGAACCAAGATGCCTGACGTGTCCAGCCCCGCCAAGTGTGGCGTGCTCTACGTTGCTACCGGAACATCCTTCACTAAGGCAGCGGTGGCATCTGCGAAAAGCGTTCGGCAGCACTCGCCCGGTGTTGAAGTCGACATCTTCACAGACGAACCCAGCGCCGTTGATCCTGCGCAGTTCGACCACGTACACGTGATTCCGGACCCCCACCGAAGATCCAAAGTGGATTACCTCGACAAGACACGGTTCGACAGAACCCTATACCTCGACACGGATACAAGAGTCTTGGTCGATGTTCGACCTGTCTTTGAGATCTTGGACCGGTTCGACGTTGCAGCGGCTCATGGGCATCTGCGAAACCGAGGCAAAGACATTACCGTTTGGCGGGAGAAGATTCCTCCTTCCTTTCCCCAGGTCAACAGTGGTGTTTTTCTTTACAAGCGCTCGGAAGCAGTGTGGAAATTTCTCGAGAATTGGCGAGTCGCCTTTCACAGCGCAGGTTTCAGCAAAGACCAAGTAACGCTGCGTGAACTTTTGTGGCTCAGCGATCTTCGGGTTCTCATTCTTCCACCCGAATACAACGTACGATATCGAAAGTACCTGGATGTCTGGGGAGCAGAAGAGGCAAGCGCGAAGATACTCCACTACAAGCGCTTTCATGATGAGGTTGGGGCGGTTGACAGTGGGGGACGCTGGCGTGGTGCCAGATCGCTGTACAAACGCCTTCGCTCAAGCGTTATCAGTAAAAGAATTTCAGAATGATCATACTGCACGACGAACGTGTCATATTCTTGAAGACTCGCAAGGTGGCTGGCACGTCATTCGAGATCGCATTGTCCCGTTTTGCCGGTTCATCCGATGTCATCACGCCAATCGAGAAGGACGACGAGGCGAT
The DNA here is from genome assembly GCA_007131945.1 of Paracoccaceae bacterium. Lineage (GTDB taxonomy): Bacteria > Pseudomonadota > Alphaproteobacteria > Rhodobacterales > Rhodobacteraceae > Pararhodobacter. The sequence goes on from SLPP01000085.1 coordinate 8,772, forward strand.
CCGGAGATCTAAGGGTTACCGTGGACCTCAAAATTACAGGAAACCTCTCTGGAGCCTGTTTCTACAACCTACCAGGCGTGATTTTCGTGGCCTCTCGCGCGGTAAGCTACCAGCGCGGTTCTTTCCGCATATTTCCGCGAAAGAAGTCCGATACCTGGTTGGTCCAAGGATCTGGAATAGCTACACGAAGCTATCGATAATCCGCGATCCATGGGACTACGCCGTGTCATCATACTTCTGGGCAAAGCGCCACGGGGATTGTGGTGAGTTTGATACCTGGTGCCGAAGCAACGAACATCTTTTAGCGGCCAACAAGCGACAGTACTTTATTGACAATGAGTACGTGATAGACATTATGGTCAGGTACGAGCATTTTGATGAAGACATGCGTGCGCTGGAACGCGAGAAGCCGAATCTTAGCGGCCTCTTCGAAGACTTTTCGACCATCCAAGCAAAAGGAGGCTGGCGTCCAAGAACTGGAGCAACGGCAAGAGATTTGTTCGGTTCCGCTCCACAAGCCGCAGAACTGATCCGTGATCGCTGCGCTTTCGAAATATCCACCTTTGGATACCAATCTCCCTTACAGAGCGTATGAGAAACGCGCGGCTTCCCGCCTGATCTGATTGTCAACGCCGGAGAAAAGGCTGGTCAGTAGGCGGTGCAAAAATCCGGCCGCCTCGGGTTCGCGGTGAGGTGCGCGACGGGCGGCCAGTCGGCTGCGCTCTATGTCATCCGGTGAAGTAGAAGCTGACGCGGCGCGAGCCGTTCACATCTTTCCTGCCGCACATCCAAAAGTCGTAGCTGTGCAGGGCAGAAAACGCGACCGCCTTTCGGTTGAGCCGCAGCTGCCGCGCGGTAATCCACAAGCGCCATCCGCTCGTTTCCATTGTCGGAACTGATTTCCTTTTGCTCGCGAGTCCCGGAGGTGCGCGCATGACTAGTCTCCAGTCACCCCGAAAGC